>DYSN01000200.1:1973-3257 GCA_020718205.1 Draconibacterium orientale | reverse complement strand
GGACCCTGCGGTGCCCCTCCTGTTTTGGCAAAAGGTCGTTCGTTGTGCAGTTCAAGTTTCAAAGAATTCCAACTGGCTATCCACAACTGCTGCCTATAGGTTTCAGAGAATAAAAGTGTTTTGCCATCGCCAGTTAAAGCCAACCCATTTGTGAAGTATTTATCTTTTGAAATCACTTTTGCTAATGTTTCTCCAGCCGGAAGCACACAAATGGTAGAGAGCGGTTCCTGACGGCCATTGGCATGATCGGAAAATAGTAGATTGCCCTGCTTGTCAAAAATCAAATCGTTCGGGTGAATGAGCCGATTCCCTTCAATGGTATCACGGCAAACTGTTTCAATTTTCTTTAGCTTTGGATTAAACACTCTGATTTCTCCACGCTCACTATCACAAAACCAGATGTTTCCATCATGGTCAACCATCGCTCCATTAGGTGTTCCGTCCACATCAAACCGGTTAAGATTCTGCCCATCCCAGCAGGAAAGATTGCCCCCTTTAATTTCAACAAACCAAAGGTTGCCTGCAAAATCGAAAACAGGACCTTCGGGAAAATTCAGCCCTGAAATAATGACATTATGTTTCAATACCTTATTTTCTGTTTTCATAATTCATGGCAATAATCCTTGTTAAACCAAAATCTTACCCCAATAAAAATTAACATGGCGCCTAATACATAAAACAATGACAAGCTGGAGAAACTAACAGATAGACCCAGTGTTGGTTTTAGCACGCCAAGGATAAGCGGAGCAAATGCGCCCATAAGAAAGGCGAACATCAACATAAAACCTGTGGACGAAGAACGGATGGAGGGTTTCACGACTTCGTAAAGCGAAGCAAAGATATTGGAGTCATATACACCGCGCATAAAACCGAACATACCCAGTGCCCCGTAGGTAATTGCCTGATTGTCGGCAAAACCCATTATAAAAATGAATGGCGCACCTAATAATAAAGCAACTGACTGGATTACCATACGTTTTTTTGGATCTTTTTTTGCGAGTTTATCGGCCAACCGCGAACCAAACATGACCCCAAAAAAAGCCCCGGCATGATGATAAATCAAGGACGAGAAACCAGCATAAGTTACCGACATTCCATATTTTTCGACCAAGTATAAAGGCATCCAGGTCAGATAGCCAACATTTACAAATACCATACAGGCAAAAGCGAGTGTAAGCAAAATTACCGTAGGTTTGCGGAAAACACTCAATGCATCCTTTACTGAAGCGGAAATCGAAATATTCGCCACTTTAATCGAATCAGAAATAGGTTTTATCCGCCATA
>DYSN01000200.1:0-1873 GCA_020718205.1 Draconibacterium orientale | reverse complement strand
AAAAAAGTAGATATGCTCCAAAAACCGATACAGATTGCCAGAATATTGCGGCGTGGAAAAATATCGCCCAGGAAACCTGCTATAGGAACGAGTAAACCATAAGTCCAGACAAGTGAGGCGGCAATCAACCCAAATTGAGCATCGGTCAATTTAATTTCGCCACGGATTAAAGGTAAGGTGACATTAAAAATCTGACGGTCGGCCTGGTTCAGAAAGAAGGCAAACCACAAGATGATGAGTAACTGCCACTCACCCAAATTGAATTTTTTCAACATCAATTTTTGTATTTGTTTGTTTTTATTCCGATTTAATATCTAAAGCATCCATCATTCCTTTAATGTAACCAATTCCAAACAGATTGCCGCTCATTCCGTATCCGGCATGGTCATTGTTTTCGCCTGCCATAGTGGGAACATGATCCGAACGAATGGGACCGTTAAAACCAATCTGTTTGTATAACTTCTGCATTTCGGGCATGTTGGTTGGTCCATTGTCATGGAAAGTTTCACGGAAATGATCAGGGTTGCCTTCCACATCGCGCAAATGAACAAAATGTATTTTCCCTTGCTTGCCAAACTCTTCAATTAAAACCGGAATGTTTTCGCCCATCGACACAAAAGTACCCTGACAGAAAGTTAATCCATGCGATGGACTTAGAGACATTGAAAGCGCCTTACGTATTGCATCAGCATTTATCAGAATCCGACTAATCCCCTGCAAAACAGGCACGGGTGGATCATCGGGGTGCAAGGCCATTTTCACGCCGGCTTTTTCAGCTACAGGCATTACCTGATTAATAAACCACTCGTAATTTTCCCATATTTTTTCAGAAGAAACTTCTCCAAAATGTGTTAGTGGAAGTTTTGCTCCATCGGCTGTATCAAAACCTGTTACCAGAGCACCGCCTCTTTCCTCAATGTCTGTTGATGTGCGGAACCATCCAGTTGCCATAAAATTATAGCAAAGAAGATTAATTCCGAGTTTGCCCATGTTTTCGAGCATTTTTTTGTATAATTTCACATCATATTCGCGCCCAGGTAGACCAAGCTTAATACGCATCATATCCATCTGGTCACCTTCTAATCCAATAAGGTCAAATCCATGATCGACAAAAATCTGTTTCGAAGCTTTGAGGGTTTCAAAATCCCATGGTGGCAATTTCCCAGTGAGCTCGGGGGACAATTTGGCAATGGCATATTTTATACCCATCTGCCGGCACAATTCCCATTTTTTATCGGGTTTGTCAGAAAAAAACAAAAATGATAGTTTCATTGGATTATAGCTATTGATTATACAACTGGACCTTAATTGATTTAGCGTTCCATGCGCCGGCCTTTAACTCAATCTTCTTTCCCGTAATATTTTCCCTGAAAGACAATGTCATGTTAATTTTCTTTTCTTCGCCCGGAGCCAACCAGAAATAGTTGTCGCTGGCATAAAAAATTCGTTTTGCACCTAAAACATCAACTGTTGTCATAAATGAAGGTATTTTGCCGTTGTTTTTAACCAACAATTGGATTTCTGAATTTCCATCTTTTGAAAGGTTATTTGTCAGGATTTTAAAATCGATCGATGTTTTGCTTTTTTCCACAGTTAGTTTAAGCCAGGGTCCTTTGTCGAGGGTGATCCATGGAATAGGTTCAGCCAGGTATTTCAGATAAAAAGCAGTATCCTCCATCATCGACAGTACACGCGGATGATATACCGAACGAGAAATGAGCTTGCCTGAAGCATCTTTTAATTCAGCAATCAGGAATAAAAATTTGTCTTTGTAATCTTCGGGAATTTTGTAATTGCCAAAAAGAACATTGTTAACAGAAGTCCCCGCGGTTACATCAGCTACTTTTTCTTTTTTGCCCATTTGTTTGAACCG
>DYSN01000081.1 GCA_020718205.1 Draconibacterium orientale | reverse complement strand
CTATGTGGTCAAAATAAAAACTATGTGCCCTATGTGCCTATGTGGTTAAAATAAAAACTATGTGCCCTTTGTGCCTATGTGGTTAGAACAAAAAGTCTTTGGAACGAAATCCTAAAAATACCTCTTCAACAACCTGAGCTGATGGCTATACTTTAAGGTGTCGGTATTAAAAATTCCCTGATGATCGAGCTTGTCTATGCGAACACAACCACTGGCATGGATGATTTCGGTGGGGGAAATGATCATACCCACATGAATAATTCTTCCTTCCTCGTTGTCGAAAAATGCCAAATCGCCGGGCCTGGTTTCTTCAATAAAATTTAAAAAATCCCCCTGTTCAGCCTGTTGCCAGGCATCGCGGCGAATTTTTAACCCGCAGAATTTATAAATAGTTTGGGTAAAGCCGGAACAATCGATTCCAAATTGAGTTTTCCCGCCCCACAGATAGGGCGCATTGAGATAGGATTTTGCCAAACCCACAATTTCGCCAAAGTCCACATTATCAATTGATTTCAATACATCGGGGATTTTAAAATTCCATCCATCAACATCGAAATAATTACCCGGAAAACTGCACCCCGACGGCAAAAGCATCAACCCGCGATTTGTTAAAATAGTGGTGGGCTCATGGTTGGTAAACTTCATATTCAAAAACCTGAAATAGTCGATGCTATCTATGGGTAGCAACTGCTTGGGATCCATGTAGCCCTCGTACTCGTCGTAGCCATTCCTGACCAAAACCCGGTTGGGAGCGGTTGTGTCTAATATTTCAACCACATCGCCAAAAAGTAGCTGAGTCACCTGCTGGCTCGTATCGGAAGGTTGCTTGCGCAATGGCACAATAGAAAGGTGGATAAAACCGAATGTCATAAAAAAATGGATTTTAGTACTCACAAAAGTATCATATTTGGCAGTTCAAACTGAATTTATTTGTTCACAGTCCCATTCAATTTCTAAAATAACAGCAGCAAACAAGCGCAAAAGCGGGCGAATTATTGCTACGAGAAAAAACCAGACCCTAAAAAGTTCTTGTTGAGCAATTATTTGACAATGTGCTTTAACCATGATGCGGTTTTTTATCTTTACTTTGCACCAAAGGGAATTCCAATGAAAGCGCTAAATCAAATTAAATTTTTTATAAAATACAGATACTCTGTTATATACAAGTTCTTTCTTTTTTTCGCCGCCATGATTATCATGGTAATTTTTATTCCGAAAACAGCTCGTTTTGGCTATCAATACGTTCAGGGCTACCCCTGGAACTACTCAAACCTGATTGCTCCTTTCGATTTTGCTGTGCTGAAAACCAACAAGGAAATAACTGAAGAAAAACAGCTCCTTCTCTCCGATTTACTCCCTTTTTATCGAATTCGGCAAAATACCGCCGACTCCATCTGGCCTCTTTTATCATCGGCTTTTCAGGATTCCTGGGAAAAAAAATACGGCGAATCCAAACCAACGCATCGAAAAAATACCTGGAATTTCATTGAATCGCATTTTGGCTATTTACTAAAAACGGGCATTCGAAGCCAAACCAGCGAGCACAGCCTAAACGGCAATATAAACCTGATATCGGGTAATGTGGCGACCATGGCTCCACTCTCTCAAATATTTACCCTTTCAACTGCTCAGAATTATGTGAACGATGCCCTTGACAAAAGCCAATCCATTGACCAGGCTTTGGCCAAAGAGCTCATTTTCTCACACCTTTTTCAAAATGTGGTTTACGACGAAGCCACCACCAAAAAGGAGGAAGAAAACCGACTCTCGGGCATGTCGCTAACCTACGGGCTGGTGCAAAAAGGGGAGCTTATTATTGCCGAAGGTGAGCTCATTACAGCCGAAAGATTCCAAATTCTTGAATCGCTCAAACTGGAATTCGAAAAACAATTGGGGAGCAATAAAGAATACATTGGAGTTATTATAGGTCTCGCCATTCTGATTCTTATCGTTTTGTTTTCGCTGGTTTTATATATCATTCTGTTTCGTCCGGGAATTATGCTGCACAGCAATCAGATTTTGCTGATTTTAGTGAGCATGATGATTTTTGTAATCCCCGAAAGTATTCTTATTCAAGACTATCCAAACTATTTGCTCGTACTGCCTTTACCCCTTTTGGCCATCATTATCCGCAGTTTTTTCGACACCCGCACATCGCTGTTTGTCTACTTGCTCACCACCATCATCATTGCATCGTTTGTGCCGAATGGCTACAATTTCATGTTTTTACAGCTCATCACCGGAATCATCACCATATTCTCCATCCATCGTTTGCACAAAAGGCGACAGTTTTATCTAACCACGCTGTGGATTTTTCTATCCTATGTGGTTACCTATTATGCTCTTTCGCTTGTGCGAGAAGGAAATACAACTGCTTTCAACACACAAACCATCTATCTGTTTGCGATTAATGCAGCTTTAACTTTGCTTAGTTACCCCGTTATTTATCTCTTCGAGAAGCTGTTTCAACAGGTCACTGTCATCACTTTACTCGAACTTTCCGATACCAACAATCCTTTGCTCCGCGATTTGGCTCATAAGGCTCCCGGAACTTTTCAGCACAGCCTTCAGGTGGGCAATCTGGCCGAAGCTGCCTTGCTCGAAGTGGGCGGAAATACTTTGCTGGTGCGGGCAGGAGCTCTGTATCACGACATCGGAAAAATGTTTAATCCGCTCTATTTTATCGAAAACCAAACCACGCAGGTAAATCCGCACAACGAGCTTAGCTACGAAGAAAGCGCCGAAATCATTCTAAGCCATGTGCATTTGGGCATTGAACTGGCCAAAAAACACCGGCTTCCTGCGGTGATTATCGATTTCATCAGAACCCATCATGGCAACCGTCGGGTCGAATATTTCTATCGAATGGCACTTAAGGAAGAAGGCGAAGTGGATGAGAAATTATATACCTACCCGGGTCCCATTCCTTTTAGCAAGGAAACCGCCGTATTAATGATGGCCGATAGCATAGAAGCTGCCAGCCGAAGCATCCCCAAACCCGACGAAAACAAACTCAATAATCTTGTTGATCAGATTGTTGCAGCACAACTTGGAGATGGCCAATTCGACAACGCCGACATCACATTGAAGGATATTAATAAGATAAAAAAGATTTTCAAGAAGATGCTGCTCACCATCTACCACATCAGAATAGAATACCCGAGTTAAATTTTTACTCACAAAATCTATTTTCCAAATTAATGATGGGCTGCCGCAATGGTAGCAATGCTTATTTTAACTCCTGGCAAAGCCAAAAGTGTGTGAGCACAGGCTTCAAGGGTGGCTCCAGTGGTCAAAACATCGTCAACCAGAAGAATGTGCTTATTTCGGATGGCCGACTCGTCTATCACCTTAAACTTGTCCTTCACGTTCTCCCAACGCTCTTGTTTGGTCTTTCGGGTTTGGGTTTCGGTGGCTTCGCTTCTGATAAAAGAGGTGGCATCGTATGGAATTTTCATGGCAAAACTCAAACCCTGAGCAAACATTTCAGCTTGATTGTATCCTCTGATAAACAGCTTTTTATCGTGCAACGGAACTGGGATAATACAATCAATCCTGCTGAACAATTCATCATTTCTTAGGTAAGCTCCATATCTTTTCCCCAGATAAACCCCAATATCGGGCCGATCCTTGTACTTAAGCTGATGCACCATATTCTGAACCTTATTTCCCTTGTTAAAGAAATAAAAGGAAGCCACCGTTTCCACCGGAATTTTACCCCAGAAAAGCTCAAAAAGTGGATTTTTAGGGTCTTTATGGTAGAAAGTTTTGGGGAGATGCATTACACAATGTGAGCAAATAACCTCTTCATGCCTCAGCAAGGTTATACCACAAGCCGCGCAGGTTCGGGGATAAACGAGATTTAATAAATCGTCAAGTATAGATACGAGCATAATTTACTAATTTTGATGCAGTTAATTTTTAATCTTTCCCGGCCTTGTCATCTGCTTTAGAGATTTCACATTTGAGCATTGCTTTTGAACAAAATCAGCAACCCATAAGGGTGGTCGATGATTTATGCCTGAAAATTCCCCGTGGAAAAACCCTGGCACTTGTGGGGGAATCGGGTTCCGGCAAATCTGTTACATCTCTGGCAATCATGCAGTTGTTACATAAAAAAGCCATTATATCCGATGGTAAAATCGAATTGGAACTCAAAGATAATAAAAAAGAGAATCTAATTGGTCTCAACGAGAGCATTTTGCGAAAGCTCCGGGGAAATAAAATTTCCATGATTTTTCAGGAGCCCATGACGGCGCTCAATCCGGTGAAAAAATGTGGCCCTCAGGTAGCAGAAATTATTCAGATTCACCGAAATATTGCGGTAAAAGAGCTGAAAAACCGCGTTCTGAAAATGATGGAAGCTGTGAAACTTCCCGAACCCGAAAGAATCTATAAAAGCTATCCGCACCAACTCAGCGGGGGGCAAAAACAGCGTTTGATGATTGCCATGGCTATGGCCAACGAACCCGAACTCCTCATTGCCGACGAACCCACCACGGCTCTCGATGTTTCGGTGCAAAAAACCATTCTCGACCTGCTCAAAGAACTTCAGGTTACCTATCAAACATCGGTGCTTATTATTACCCACGATTTGGGGATAGTGGCAGATATAGCCGACGAGCTGGCAGTTTTGTATCAGGGAAAACTGGTGGAATCGGGTCCGGCACAACAAATCATTCAAAATCCGCAACATGCTTATACCAAGGCACTCCTGGCTTGCCGACCCTCATTGACTCAACGAGCCGAATGGCTGCCTTCGGTGGCCGATTTCCTTCAATCGGATCAGGAGCCTGTCATCAACCTTGTATCCGCCGAAACCCGAAATGCCACCCACGAAAAACTCTATGCTTCCCTCCCCATTTTATCAGTTCAAAATCTGGAAGTAAAATACGCCAAAAAGAAAAATTTTCTGGGGAAAGCCACCGATCATCATGTGGCGGTAAATGGCGTTAGTTTTGAGCTCTTTAAGGGCGAAACACTGGGTCTGGTGGGCGAATCGGGTTGTGGAAAAACATCGCTGAGCCGCGCCATTATTGGGTTGCATAAAGCGAATTCGGGCAGTATTCTATGGCAGAACAAGAATATACTGGAGTATTCTCCTTCCGAATGGCGACATTTCCGCGAAAAAGTCCAAATCATCTTTCAAGACCCTTATGGCTCGCTTAACCCCACTTTGGCGGTTGGTCTGGCAATTATGGAGCCTCTTTTGGTTCATAAAAAACTGGGTCGGCAACAAGCCGAAGCGGAAGCCGTCAAGCTTTTAGAAAAAACAGGAATCCCCGCCACTGCTTTTTACAAACTCCCATCGGAATTTTCGGGCGGTCAACGGCAACGCATCTCCATAGCCCGCGCTTTGGCCATGAATCCCGAAATAATCATCTGCGACGAGTCGGTTTCAGCTTTAGACGTTTCTGTTCAGGCACAGATTTTAAACCTGCTCAATCAGCTTAAGCGCGAATTTGGACTTTCGTATCTTTTTATCTCCCACGATTTGTCCGTGGTAAAATTTATGAGCGACCGGATTATAGTAATGAAAGATGGTGATATTGTGGAGATTAACGAAGCCGATGAGCTCTACAAAAACCCAAAAAACCCATATTCGCAAATGCTTATCGCTTCCATTCCGGGCCAAAGCCATTCAAAACCAGTTTAACTAAACCACCCTTTTTTTGGCATTATTGGAAATCAATATAAATCATCCCCCTTTTTTTTGATTTTTCCGAAGCCATTTATCTATTTCTGTATAAATTTACCCGAACAAAACACAAATCGCGAAAAATACCCTGAAACAGAAAATCGAATTTTTTGTACTGATTAATTTGGGGGTTTTAGCCTTATCCTTACCAACAAAATGACAAAGAAATGAAGAAATCATTGGTTTTAATTGGCCTGCTGCTGACAGGCTTTTGGCTTTATGCTCAAGATTACAGGCCGCTCATAGAAAAATCGGGGGGAGCGACAGAGTATCCACATGCCGATATGGTTGTAATTTTCGATAGCACCACGGTTAACATGCAACCTACTGGTCTGAGCTATTATCAAATGCATCAGCTTATCAAAATCCTGACTCCCGAAGGTGCCAAAAAAAACCATGTGGTCAAAGTGAGCTACGATCCGCTTTCGGCCCATGTGGAAATTCAAAAAGTGCGGGTTTTTAAAGCTTCAGGTGAAATAGTAGAATTGGCCAATCCGGTTCTCGATTATGCAGCTCCAGCCCGCGCCATCTATTGGGGAGCCCGCGAAAAAATGATTGAAGTGGGCCGATTGGAGCCCGGCGATGCCTTAGAAATTGTCACTTTTAAAAAGGGATATACCTATGCGCTGCTTCAAAATCCCGAAGACGAGTCGAAATACATTCCGCCCATGCGCGGCCATTTCTACGATATTGTGCCTTTCTGGAGCTTCGATCCCATTATCGAAAAAACCTATATTTTAAAAACCCCGCCGGATAAAAAGCTTCAGTACGAAGTGTTTTATGGCGAATTGACTTCGAAGATGAAATTTCTCGAAAACGTAATTGAATACACCTTCACCAAACGAAATATTTCGCCCATCAAGCGGGAGCCCAATATGGTGAGCCCAAACGACCTGAACACCAAACTGCTCATGTCCACAAGCCCCGACTGGTACGCCAAAGGCAAATGGTTCTATACAGTTAACGAGGAATACGATGCCTTTACTCCGACCGAGGAAGTTCAAAAATTTGTGAACGAATTGCTGAAACCCGCCAAAAACGAAATCGACAGTATTTCCATTCTCACCCATTGGGTGGCAGATAATATGCGCTATTCGGGCATTTCCATGGGCGAAGGCGAAGGCTATACGCTGCACAATTCTCAAATGAATTTTGCTGACCGTTGCGGCGTGTGTAAAGACAAGGCCAGCCTGCTCATCAGCATGCTGCGCGCTGCGGGATTTCAATCCTATGCCGCTATGACTATGGCCGGAGAGCGCATCGACAATATTCCGGCCGACCAGTTTAACCACTCGGTAACAGTGGTGAAAATGCGCAATGGCGAATGGAAACTTCTCGATCCAACCTGGGTCCCGGGAGTGCGCGAGCTTTGGAGCAGTGCCGAACAGCAACAGGGTTATCTCATGGGTTTACCCGAGGGTTCCAACCTGCAATACACACCCATTTCAGCCCCCGAAAACCACTATATCCGCATTCATGGGAAATCTACCCTTGAAAAAAACGGAACCCTGATAGGGATGTTCAGCATCACTGCCGAAGGACAATCGGATGCTGCCGTGAGAGGCGTTTTCAGATACAGCGTTCGCACCGAATGGGAGAAAAATCTGGAGGAAGAGCTGCTAAATCTTCACCCAAATGCGCAGCTAATTCAAGTATCGCATACCGATAACGATCAATATCTAAAACAACCCGTAACCATCACCTACGAATACGAAATACCTGGTTATGCGCTGGTTACAGACAAGGAGATTCTATTCACCCCACCCATGGCCACCGGAGTTTTTAGAAATGCCATGGGGCATTTATATGCCAACACCGCCGCCGAAACCAAACAATATGGTTTCAGAGACCGTTGCAGCCGTTTGGTGGAAATAACTGAGGAAGTTAACCTGCCAAAATTCTCGGAGATGAGTCCATTGCCTACAACAAAAGATGTTAAGGATGAATACGTTAGCTTTAAAGGGGGATATTCACTCACCGGACAAAAACTCACATTCACCGAAACCATCAGTCTGGGAAAGAGAATCTATAATGCCGCTGAATGGCCGGCTTATCGCGAAGCCGTGAACAACCAAAAACACTTTGCCAATCAAAAAATCATCCTTAAAAAGTAATTGACCATGAGACATTTTATATTATATATAGCCCTGTTTATTCTTTTAGTGGGATATTCCAGAGCTGCCGAAACCGATGCGGTTTACAAAAAAATAAAGAAAGAATACATCATGAATGCCGATGGAAGCCTTGAATATAAATACTTTAAAGAACTCAAGCTTCTTTCGGTCTACTCCTTCGATAGGCTTTTTGGCGAAACTTTTGTCGTTTACAACCCCGATTTTCAAAAGCTTGTTATCCATCAGGCTTATACCGTTATGGCCAACGGGCGAAAAGTTCCTGTGCCACAAAATGCCTTTAACGAAGTATTGCCCCACGATGCTGCGGATTATCCCGCCTATAATCAGATGCGCGAAATGGTTATTACCCACACCGGACTCGAAGTGGGTGCCACCATTTTTCTCGAATACTCCATCATCAGCAAACCCAGCTTTATCAAAGAGCTAATGGGGATGGAAATAGTGGCCGAAGATGTGCCAGTGGAAGATTTTGAATTAACAGTTACAGTGCCGGCCCGCCGCGGTTTAAAATATGCCGTTCTCAACACAACTCTGGAACCTGCTGCAAATCAGGCCGAAACCACCAGAAGCTTTACCTGGAATTTTAAAAATGTAAAGGCCCGCAGCTTCGAAGACTCTTCGCCAGCCAGCTCACAATACCTGCCAACCATCGTTTTTTCCACCCTCACCAAAACTCAGGCTGCCTTCGATGCTTTTGCTCAAAACAAGGCCTTTACTTATAAGCCCACCGAATCGGAAAAAGCGTTGCTCGAAAAACTTAAAACCGACACCAAAACCAATACCCAGTGGGCATTGAATATTCAGGATTATGTAGCCAATAAAATCAACGGAAAATACATTCCACTGAGCTGGCATAATTTTGAACTTCAAACCCCCGGACAGGTCTTTAACAGCGCTGCGGGAGGCGAATTGGAGAAAACCATGCTCCTGTTTCATCTGCTGAAATCGGCTGGACTCAATGTGAAACCTGTGGCTTTTGTGCCTGTGGTGCTTTGGAATGCGCAAATTGGCAATCTGAATTTCATGAATCAGTGGGGAGTTTTGTATACCGACGAAGCCGGTGTCCCTTTTGTGTTGTCTGCAAAAGAAACCAATCAGCAATCACTGCATTTGAAGCTTACCAACCAGGTAATGGTGGATTTATTCACTGCTAAAACCGTTGAACTCAAAACCACGCTGCCTTCTATCAGCATGAACAGCAGGCTAACTGTGGATCCTGACAATGCCATTTCTGGTCAGGTAATGCTCAAACTTACCGGAAGCTGCTTCGATTTTCTCACCTTGTCGAAAGATAGTTCTGCCATTCAGAATTATATTGTGAATGGCATTCCAATGGCCAAAGACGAGAAACCACAGCTGGTAATTCCTGACAATCAGGTAGCTAAATTTGAAATGAACGTGAAAAGCGATGGCAAACTAAAGAAACAGGAGAACTACTATTTCATGCCACTGCCCTATCTCAGAAACGGAATTGTTTCGCAAAACTTCACCAATCTCCCTTCCAAACGCGACTTCCCCATCACAGTGAAAGCTATCGACGAGAGCTATGAATTTGTCATCACACTGCCAAAAAGTGTGGAATGGGTTGGAGTAGAAAAGCAATTGGATTTCAACGAGAGTTTTGGTAAAATGAGCATTTCGGTTGCCCGAAGAGATGGCAATATCGTGATTAAAAAATCATTGGTCATTTTCCCCGCCGAAATATCTGTTCAGACTCCCAAAGGACCAGCCACCATTGATAATAAATCCACCGAGCTTTTCCAGCGAAATCTAACCGTGGAAGAATATGCTATTTTTAGAAAAATGATGATTGAGTGGAACAGCAACTGGCTCAACGAGCTGGTTTTAAAAAGATAGAACTGGTCACTTAACCCCGAAAAAATTGGAAATCATTTAACGGTTTCCAATTTTTTTTACCCAAAAGCCAATATCTATTTAGGTTATCTTTGCCGGCTATGTATCAGGAACCTAAAATAACAGACTGGCTGCCCATTACCCGCAAAGAAATGCTTCAGCGCGGCTGGGAAGAATTGGACGTAATCATCATTACCGGCGATGCCTATGTGGATCATCCGAGCTTTGGCACTGCTGTAATTGGCCGCCTAATTGAAGCTGAAGGATTTAGAGTTGGAATCATTCCCCAACCCAACTGGCAGGACGACCTCCGGGATTTTAAAAAATTTGGCGCCCCAAAACTATTTTTCGGCGTCACCGATGGCAATATGGATTCCATGGTAAACCATTACACAGCCAATAAACGCCTGCGTAGCAACGATGCTTTTACTCCTGGTGGTGAAGCCAATTTTCGCCCCGATTATGCCTCGGTGGTGTATTGTAAAGCGCTGAAATCCATCTATCCCGACGTGCCTATTGTGTTGGGTGGCGTGGGTTCTTCCTTACGAAGGGTCACCCATTACGATTATTGGAGCGATAAATTAAAGCCCTCTGTACTGGTTGAAACTGGTGCCGATTTGCTCATATACGGCATGGGTGAAAATCCGCTGATTGAGCTGCTGAGGCTCTTGAGCCGCGGGGTTCCTTTCCAATCCATCAAAACCATTCCCCAAACCTCAGTTTTAATAGCTGCGGAGGACGAATTGCCCAAAAACAAAAACTGGATCGATTTTGAGCTCAACAGCCACGAAGATTGTTTGGCCGACAAGATTAAATATGCTTCCAATTTTAAACATATTGAACAGGAATCAAATAAAATGGATGCCCGTCGATTGATTCAAAAAGTTGGAAATCAGCAGGTTTTGGTCAATCCGCCCTATCAAACCATGAGCGAAGAAGAAATAGACCACAGCTTCGATTTACCCTATACCCGTCTTCCGCATCCAAAATACAAAAAACGCGGGCCCATTCCTGCCTTCGAAATGATAAAATTCTCCATCAATATGCATCGCGGATGTTTTGGGGGTTGTAGTTTCTGCACCATTTCGGCCCATCAGGGGAAATTTATTGCCAGCCGCTCGAAAAAATCAATTATGGAGGAAGTGGATAAAGTAACCCAAATGCCCGATTTCAAAGGCTATATCAGCGATTTGGGCGGTCCAAGCGCCAATATGTACAAAATGAAAGGCAACGACCTGAGCATTTGCGCCAACTGTGTGCGACCGAGTTGTATTCACCCGAATGTTTGCAAAAACCTAAACACCTCTCATCAGCCTTTGCTCGATATTTACCGTTCGGTCGACGACCATCCACGCATTAAAAAAGCCACCATTGGCAGCGGAATCCGCTACGATTTATTAGTGAAGGAGCGAAATACTCCGGGGAATGAAAAAGAGATGAACGAGTATCTGGAGCAGGTGTTGACACGTCACGTGAGTGGCCGGTTAAAAGTAGCTCCAGAACATACCTCCGACGATACTTTGCACATCATGCGAAAGCCGCCTTTCGAGAATTTCAAAAAATTCACTTCCAAATTCCACGAAATCAACGAGCGGAAAAATCTGAATCTACAGCTCATTCCCTATTTCATCTCGTCACACCCGGGAAGTCAGCTGAAAGATATGGCCAATCTGGCCGCCGAAACCAAAGATATGGGCTTCAGGCTGGAACAGGTTCAGGATTTTACCCCAACCCCTATGACTGTGGCCACTGTAATCTACTATTCAGGCTATCATCCCTATACACTTCAACCCGTTTTTACCGCCAAATCGAAGGAAGAAAAACTCAATCAACACCGCTTCTTCTTCTGGTATAAACCCGAGAATTTCAACTGGATACGCAAGGTTTTGAACGACCAGCCTGCTATTTTGAAAAAACTTCTGCAGCGGGCATCATTCAACAGATTCGATTAAACTCTGGCGCGAAGCAACTCAAATAAACAGCAGCTTTACTCCGTAATGATGATATTGTCTTCGGTTAAAATAATCTGGCTGTAAGAGGTGCTAAAAGCAGAAAAATACCCGAAAGCTCCATTGCTGATATTCCCAATCACGTTGGCTGGTGGTCCGCCAAACAATGGGTTCTGAAAACTTGTGGACTGAATTACATTATTCATAAAAGTATAATGTTCTTTGGTAATACAGCCCATTTCGAGTACCACAGTATCGCCGACTCTGAAACGCTGGTCGGGTCGCAGATTATTGAAAAAAGCCACTCCAATGCCGTAGGTGAAGTTTCCGTCGAAAAGCTTGTCGTCGGTAAAATTAACTTTGCTCAGTGAGTCGGAAAGCAGTGTGTCGTTACGGAAAACCCTGAACTGATAGAAATTCTCCACCCCGCCCGGATCGGTTGCAAAAAGCTTCACTATCCAAAACCCTTCCTTACCAAAATTCTTGTTCAACTCCATTCCAATGGAATCGATAGGACGGGGAGCCGGAATCGCGGATTGTGCTTCGTAGCGGCTGTTCTCATTGATTTCCTCTTCCAAATCGATCTGCAATTCATAGGTACGGTTTGGTAATCCAAAAAAGCTGGCCGGGGTATAATATTTCCCGGGTTCTTTTTCTTCAAGTTGGACTCTGTTCCCCAGATTGTCAGTAATACTTACCGAAGCATTTTCAACTGCCGGAGCCGGTTGATTATAAAAATAGCTTGTGGTTTTCGAGAGAACAAACAGGTGAGCCATGGTATCGGTGGTAAGGTTTCCTTCCACAATAAGGCGGGTATAGGTTTCGTTTAACTCCACATCGATACGTTCTGTACAGCTGCTAAATCCCAGAATAACAGCAACTAAGATTGGGATATATATTTTATTTTTCATGATTATCAGAATTTAAAATTAAAGGTTAATGCGGGAATAATCGAAAATAAATAGGTTTGCTCGGCATAGGTTACATCGGGGTTGGTTTCGTCCGTAACAAAATTGATGCTCCAGGTGTTGTGACGGGCATAGGCGTTATAAACACTTAGGTTTATGTCCCAATCCCACTTCTGTCCTTCTTTCTTTTTCCGCTTCCAGGTGGCAGATACATCCAATCGGTGATAGTCGGGCAGGCGATAAGCATTTCGGTCGCTGTAAATGGGAACAATCAGGTTGCCATAATAGGCTCTGCCGGTAGGGAAAGTAGCGGGCTGGCCACTTCCATAAACCCAGTTGGCTCCCACTTCGAGTCGTGGCGAGATGCTGTAGCTCAGTACTATGGCCACATTATGGGGTTTGTCGTAGGGTGCTCTGTAAGTCTTTCCCTGATTGATATCTTCAAATTTGCGGTAGGTGTGACTATAGGTATAACTCACCCAGCCTGTTAACTTGCCTTCGTTTTTGCGCACCAAAAATTCTGCTCCATAACTCCACGATTTACCAAATCGAAGTTCCCCTTCGAGCTCGGCATTGAGCAATACCTGTGCAAAATCTTCAAAATCAATGGAATTCTGCATATTCTTGTAATACACTTCCACACTGGTTTCGTATTTATTGTTTTTAAAATTCCTGAAATACCCCAAGGCTACCTGGTCGGCAATTTGTGGTTTAACATTGGGCGATGCAGGAAACCAGATATCGAGTGGTGTTCCGGCTGTGGAATTCTGCGCCAGCTGCATATACTGGCGGGTTCGGGAATAATTGGCCTTTACCGAGCTCTCGTCATTGATAATATAGGTGATTCCAAAACGGGGTTCGAGTCCCATATAAGTGTTGTAGATATCACCCTTCTCATAAACAGTACTGTCGATGGTATTGAAATTCTCGTCGAAATTATATACCGTTGCTGAGCCAATGCCTTGAAATATGGAATAGCGAAGACCGTATTTGAGCTGAATATGTTCCCCGATTTTCTGCTCGTTGCCCACATAAATTCCCCAATCGAGCGCATGGGAATTGGGCTGAATAAATTCGGTAAAAAGTGCTTCTTCTCCCAATCCTTTGGCTCTTCCAGGGTCGAAGGTATGATAGGTTCCTTCTACACCAAATTTTATGGTATTATTTGGATTCAAATAATAAGTGAAATCTGCTCTTCCGCCATAATCTACCATTCGGCTTTTCCAGTCAAAGGCATTGGCATTGCCCTCGGGGGTTCCCAGATTATAGGTATAAATGCTGTTGAGATTGGTGAGATTCAGGAATAATTTCTCGCTAAACAAGTGATTCCAGCGGATGGTGGTGGTGGTATTTCCGAAATACAATTTGCTAAACTCGTTGGCAAATTTATCCTGCCCGTTATAAAAAGAAATATAGAGGCGGTTGTTCTCGTTGAAAGTATGATTCACTTTGGCATTGATGTCGTAGAAATTCAAAACCCTGTTTCGCAGGTCTTCATTGGAGCTTAATTTCAGAAACAAATCGGCATAGGTTCGCCGTCCCGAAACCAGAAAACTGGTTTTGTCTTTAATAATAGGGCCTTCGATGGTCAGGCGGCTCGAAATGGTCCCAATTCCTCCTGTGACTTCAAACTCCTTGCTGTTGCCGTCTTTCATGCGCACATCGAGAAGCGACGAAAGGCGGCCACCGTGCGAAGCCGGAATATCACCTTTGTAGATTTTCACATCTTTTATGGCGTCGTTGTTAAAAACGGAGAAAAAGCCCATAAGATGCGAGGCGTTGTAAACTGTGGCTTCGTCGAGCAAAATGAGATTTTGGTCGGCAGAACCTCCGCGCACACTAAACCCCGAGGAACCTTCGGCGGTGCTTTGAACGCCCGGTAATAACTGAATGGCCTTGATAAGGTCTACCTCGCCCATAAATGCAGGAATCTTTTTGATGGTTTTTGCCTGAAGTTTGATGCTGCTCATCTCGTTGCTCTTCACATTTCGGTCTATGCGATCCCCTGTTATTTCTACCTCTTTCAGTTCCGAAGACGTTTCGTTCAGTTCAACGGCCAGATAGATATCTTTTTGAAGCTCAATGCTTTTTGAATACTCGTCAAAACCTAAATAGTTTACTTTAACCTGATAAGTTCCAGCGGGAAGACTTATAGTGAAATAGCCATATTCGTTCGCCACAGTTCCGGTTGAGAGTTCCGGAATAAAAACGGTTGCCCCAATGAGCTCCTCCCCATTGCTGCTGTCTTTAATTTTGCCACTGATGGAATATTTTTGAGCCTTCAATACAAAGGGTAACACCCAGAGCAAAATGATGATTAAGTAGTTTTTCATGCAATAATAATTCGTTTAATTAATTGATGCAGAACCGCATATGATTTTGCACCCGATTTTGGCTAAATAAACGTATATGTTCGTTTAATCTTGTTTCAATTCAACAATCAGACTCTAAGACGTATCCCCGGTTTAAAGATAACAGCTAAACATGTTAAATCGCCTTAAAATTCGAAAACTATGATTCTGATAAAGAATTTGCTTCCAAAGACTGCTTTTCATGGCATTGGTTGCAATTTCAAAGAAACGAACATGTAATTTACTTTGTTACTTCAACACAAAATCTTTAACATAATTTATTACCGGGGGGGGCTAATAATATGGAAACTCTTTGGCTTTCAGCGACTTTCAGCTGATAAAAATCATTATTGCTTGTATTGAATACGCCAAAAATAAACCCATTGATGCAGCCAAAAGGATGATTACTAAGGTAAAAAAGTCGAATATTTGATGGTTATCAGGCCTCTTTTTTCTTCCAGATGAGTGATGCGGCAATACTTCCAGCCAAAATCAACCCAATTACGCCTAGCGATAAAAAGGAATCGATTTTTATAAAATCGGCGGTGAGCATCTTCACACCAACAAACGAAAGAATTAGTGCCAAACCATAATGCAAATACGTAAAGTATTTCAACGACCCTGCCAGTGCAAAATAAAGCGACCGCAATCCCATGATGGCAAAAACATTGGAAGTATAAACAATAAATGTATCGTTACTAATGGCTAAAATGGCTGGTATTGAGTCTACTGCAAAAATTACATCGGTAACTTCAATTAATATTAGTACCAGCAATAATGGAGTAGCATAGGTTTTTTTATTAATTCTTGTCAGGAATTTGCCTCCAACAAAATTGGGAGTCACCGGAATAAATTTTCTTACAAAATTAAGGATGGGGCTATCTTCTACTTTCACTTTGGTTCCCTTGTCAAGTGCCAGTTTAATCCCGGTATAGATGAGGAAAACACCAAAAACATAAATAATCCAATGGAATTTTTGAATGAGGCTTACTCCCGCCAAAATGAAGGCAATCCGCAGTACTAAAGCCCCCAATACACCCCAAAACAATACCTTGTGCTGGTATTTCGTTTCCACTTGAAAAGCACTGAAAATCAGCACAAAAACAAAGATATTATCTACACTCAGCGATTTCTCAATAATATAACCGGTTAAAAACTCAACGGCCTTCACTTCTCCCATATAATGCCATATTCCAGCATTAAAAATCAGTGCCATCGTAATCCAGACAAAACTCCAGATAATGGCTTCCCTGATTTTAATTTCATGGGCATTACGATGAAAAACTCCCAAATCAAGAGCCAGCATTAAAAAAACAAAGGCATTAAAACCGCCCCAAAGTAAAATTGAATGATCCAATTGCTTTAAATTTTTATAAATGAGTCCGGTCTAAAAAGCCATCAAAAACGAAGATATAAAATACAACTACCTGATTACTAATGTTTTATGAAACACAATTCAAAAATGCAACTATTTGATAAACA
>DYSN01000199.1 GCA_020718205.1 Draconibacterium orientale | reverse complement strand
TTATTTGGAATGCAAACCGCTTGCAGCACCATTTTGGATGCTTTGCATTTGGGACTGGATATTCCGGTCATACTGTGCCACTAATTCCGGTGAAAAATCAGAATCAACTATATCCAAATTTCCTTGTGCCATGAGCTGATTGGTGATGAATTTTAATTGTTCAAATCTGTCCATAATTCTTTGGTTTAAGTCGTGAAGCTTAGTATAGGCTGACTATTAGTGTAGTTTGCAATAGGTTTATTATTTATTCTTTCCTGATGTCATATTCTTTATTTCATTATTCAGCTCTTCTAATGCTTTCTGGTTTGCTGCCGCAATTCGTTGAGCATTGTATTTTTCATATTCCGCTTCAGCTAATTCAATAGCCAATTGATGCGAAATCTTTCCGGCATGCTCCAAAATTTCATTCTCGTTGATTGTGAGTATATCATTGAGCTTTTTTATCCAGTTGGTCATGTACATCACCTTTTTCTGTCGCGCCTGATTTTCAGCAAAAGCCAGAAATTGCTCAACCAACAAATTCAATTGACTGATTTCATCCTCTTTTAGATAATTTTTGGCAATAGATACATCTGTTTTGCGAATTTTTGCACCCTGCCAGTTTGTTAATCCCATGTTTTTGTCCGATGCTTTTGCTCTGTTGGCTATCAGTTCGGCGGCTGTGTGCTGGTGTATTGCCCAATGCAATTTGTTTTGAATGGTGGCAAAGAACTCTTTTGCCTGGGAGGTTTGCGCATCGTAGTCGATACTTAGCGTGAAAATATCTTTAACTTTTTGATAGAAAATACGTTCTGAACTACGGATGTCGCGAATTCGTTCCTGTAATTCATCAAAATAGCGGATTTGGCCGGCAGCTTTCATTCGCTCGTCGTCGAGGGCAAAACCTTTGATAATGTATTCTTTAAGGCGTTGAGTAGCCCAGATACGGAACTTGGTGGCGACGTGGCTTTGCACCCGATACCCCACCGAGATTATCATATCGAGGTTATAGAATACAATATGTCTGGTAACTGTTCTTTTCCCTTCTTTCTGAACTTGTGCAATTTTTGCACAAGTTGCATTTTCGTCCAACTCGCCCGATTCGAATATTTTTTTAATATGTTTGGTTATGGAAGTACGGTCAGTTTGAAACAGCAGTTCCAACTGGTACTGGTTGAGCCACACCGATTCGTTTTCCAATCGTACATCAATTTTTACTGTGCCGTCTTCGCTTTGGTAAAGTAGTATCTCGCCTTTATTTTCCATAAATGTCATTTTTTCAGCCGCATGGCGGAGGTTTAATCGTAGATTTTATTATCAAATCATTTTGTTAAGCCGCACGGCGGCTATCTATCAATCTATCATTTTTTCTGTTCCTTTTCATTTTGGGAGAAATTCATTCTTTTAATTGGATTTCCAACAACACTGGTTCGTTCGATATTTCGTAATTATCATTAAGAATGGATGCATTTACGAATAAAGTTTCTCCCCTTTTTTCGATGCCATAAGCATCGTGAATGTGTCCGAAAAGGTGATATTTTGGTTGAATTTTCAGCACTATTTGCAATAAATTATGGTCTCCATAATGAATATTTTCCGAAGAATCCAATACACCTAAAGGTGGTTGATGTGTAATCAGAACATCAGTATCATTTGGTATTTTCAGAATGTTTATATCGTAATCGCCTGATATTCCATCTTCTGTAAACATTGGTACACCATAAAATTTTACCCCTTCAATTGTCACTCCTGAATTACTCAAATAGAAGCAATTTTCGGGCAAACCATCAATATTTGAACCAAACAAGCAATCATCATGATTTCCCGCGATGAAAATCTTGTATTTATAAGGTAAAGCCCCAAACCATTCCATAAAATCCAGAACTTCATCTTCTAATCCATTCCACGACACATCACCAGAATGAATAATGATATCTGCTGGGGGCAAATTTTGCAACAAGCGGTGCTTGCTATGTGTATCTGATAAATGAAGAATTTGCATCATTCGCTGTTTTTATCGATTACAATCGAAAATCTCGCTGTCTTTTAGATGAATAATCGTTTGTCCTTGAAATACTTCCTGAAATTTCTCCGGGGCTTCTGTATGAATGGGTATAATGCCATATTTCGGTTTAACTTGTTCAAAAACTGCTTTTAAGGTTTCGGTATCGGCATGTCCGCTGGTATGCATATGCTCAATTTCATAGGGTTCAAAGAATTTGTATAAGGCTTCATTATAAGCAGATTTATTGCTATCCAAATATCCATTCCACATGGAATAGTATATTTTCGTATCCTCCGATTTGGCATATTCTTCCAGCAGCGGCTGAAACCTGACATTCGAGCGAATCAGCATACAAAATCCATGTCTTTCTAAATATGGTTTTAGATTTCTATTAAAGGATATAGGTTCCAGACCTTGTGGTTGCATAGCAAAGAAACGGCCTGCAGGATTTGATTTCTGGTCAAAATCAATTTTATAAAAATCTGCTTTGTGCGAATGATTCTCGGATACTATTTTTAGAATATTGGCCTGGTAACTATCGCAAACAAAACAGCGATTTGCTCTTGTTGATGCATGGTACAAAGCGAAAATTCGGTCGATATTGGTTGAAGATACAAAAACAAAATTGTATTTATTCTGCCTGAATTTTTTTTCGAAATCCATCTGCAACGCCTGTTCTGTTTGAATGGTAGCATTTGGTCGCTGAATATTTGACCCCTCGGAAATTATATAATCAATATCCTGTGCGTAATGTTCTAACGTAGGAATAAGTGCTTTGCTTCTAAAACCATGTCCACGAAAATCGCCCGTATGAAGCACTCGCTTTTTATCTGCTTCAACCACAAACATATAAGCATCAAAAGCGGAATGGTCAATGAATAAAGGGGTAACAGTAATTTCTCCAATTTTTATCTCTTGTAATGCTATAAAAGGGTTGATTGTTTTAATTCTCTCGACAATTCTTATATGCTTTTCTGCCTCGGCAGGATCTGGAATATAGGACAATCTGTTTTCCAGACAGTAGTAAATTTTGAGTGCTGTTTCCCCGGCATAAATGGGCAAATCTGCATCGGCATCGCAAATTTTCCCGATATGATCGGAATGGTAATGCGTTATAAATAAGGCACTTTTAGAAATATCACCATAGGTTAAGCCTTCAATGGGTTGTAATTCAATCTTTTCTGCGCCCGGCAACTGATCTCCAAAATCTACAAAAACCTTGTACCCACCACTTTCAATTTCGGTGATACAACCCCCAATTTGATTTGTGCCTCTATGGATTGTTAGGTTCATT
>DYSN01000198.1 GCA_020718205.1 Draconibacterium orientale | reverse complement strand
AGGGGCAAAAACGATAAAAATCAGTAGTTTGGAGGCTTTTTAGACTGGACTCAATATTAAATAAAAAGGGAGACCTCGCATAGCGAGACATCAACCTTTTTTAAATGCAATCAAAAATGCAACGGTTCCTTTGATACATTAGACCTGGATTACCCATGCAGGAAGCGTTTGCTGTTTGAATTCCTCTTTTTCCTTTTTAAGTTGATCCATGGGTAAACCGATGAATTTCTGGGCTTTTTCTTTGGTGTTGATATCGGGATAAGGCACTTCACCTTTAAATCCAAGTTCGATAAGTAAGCGGCTAAGTTTGATACGGGCTTCTTGCGCAATATTGATACCTGTGGCAATCACTCTGGATATTTCCACGGGAGCATGGAAACTCGAACCGTGGCCGGCTGCGGAGTAATCCCAACGCCATTGGGCATGACGAATGTCGAGTTGAATGGCTTTCATCTGGGCTTCGGTGGCTCCCAATTCCCAAGCTTTGGCTGCTTCCACATGGGCTCGCACCAAAAGAATTTCTAGTTGATTGCGATTTTCGATAATCTTATCCTGACGTTCGTACACATTACTAATCAGTTTAGCTGTTTCTTGGCGGTGGCACACCTGACAAGAGTTGGCCACGTTATTCAGCGGACTTTGCAAATGGTGGTCGGTAAACTTCTGTCCTCCTTCGCTGGTGTAGGGCATGTGGCAATCGGCACAGCTTACTCCTCGATCGGCATGAACGCCCATAGTGTAGAGCTCGTAATCAGGATGTTGTGCTTTGATCATGGGGGTTTTACTTAAGGCATGAGTCCAGTCTGAAAACTCAATTTGGTCGTAATATTGTTCCATGGCTTCCACCGTCATTCCTTTATCCCAAGGCAGGGTTAAGTAAGGACTGCCTTCCACACGCTTTTTATCAAAATAATATTCCACATGACACTGAGCACATACCAACGAACGCATTTCTTGGTGCGTGGCTTTGGTAATGTCTTTTCCGTTTCTTTGGTAGGCCTCAATTAAGGCAGGACGTGTGATTTTAAGATTCATGGTTTTGGAGTCGTGGCAATCGGCACAACCGATGTCGTGCTGAATTTGAGTTCCACGACTTTCCCATTTCCCTGAATAAAAGGCTGCAATACCAGCTTCTGTACTTCCTTTTTCTTTGATGAGTTCGTTCATAACCCTTGGTACATCGGGGCTTTTACATGTCCAACAAGTATTAGGAAGGGCTCCGGGTCTTCCTTCAATGGGGCCTCCTGTGCGAAGAGAGTTTTGGATGTCTTCTATGGCATACGAGTGACCCCGTCCTTGGTTGTAATCTTTCGAAAATGCATAACCTGCCCATAGCACTACCATCCGTGGATCCACTTCAAGCATATCAATCATGGCGTTGCCGTTGTATTTACTTTTGAAAGTGGTGTCTTGTGTTTTCATGTACGATTGGTATTCGCGGGGATAATTTTCGCCCCATTTGCTGTTGTCAGATTCAAATTCGTCAAGAGCAATTTTGGGAGTTGATACCAAAGTGGCTTCTGTGCGTCGTTCGAGAATATTGGCGGCTAAAATGCCGAGTATAAATACGAAAACAATGCTTAAAATTAGCCATAATCGGTTCATTTTGTTCGTTTTAACTTGTTCGTTATTTGAGTTCATAATTGTAATTATTTGTTGTTTGTTATTTCTATTAACCACTGAGGTACTGGACTTTCTAAACCGGGAATCTGAGCATTGGGAGCACTTGATAGGGAGTTTACACGTCCATGAGGCGTTTCGCGATGACATTCCCAACATTGCCGCTCGGTGCGATGCATATTAAATACAGGGTCTACCAAAGCCATTCCATTGTCTTGCAGCACATTTTCGTGACAGCGAATGCAGTTTTGTTGCACCACTTTTTGCCCTGGCTCCCTGATGAAAATCACTTGGGGTTCGGCATGTAAAGTGAAAATGCCGGCATGTCTAAGCCCATCCATCGCCTTGAAATAATAGGTGTTGAATACATTGTCGTGAGGAACATGGCAATCGTTGCAAGTGGCCGCATCCCGATGCGAGCTATGAAACCAAGTGGCATATTGCGGGTTCATTACATGGCAGTTGACGCAAGTTTTTGGGTCGTCGCTTAGGTAGGAGGTGGCATTGCTGATGTACATGATAAAAATGATTAGACCAATGGAGGTGCCTACACTCACCGCCATTATTGGTCTCCACCGACTTATTGCAAATAGTTGTTTCACTATTTTCATGGGTTATAAGTTTAACTTAAAATTTTGTGCATTATTTGATTGGATAAAAATACTTCAAGGTAGTATATAAATTTGTAACCTTTGTTACTTTTGCGGTATATTTGTTTCATAAATTTTTACGCTATGAGCTTGATTTCTCCCGTAGAATTACTGTATTTTCCTCTTTTTAAGGAGGTAGCTTCCGAACGTATTTCAGAATTGTTGAGTCGATGTCATTGTAGATTTAAGAATTTTAGCACCAACGAAATGGTGGCCTTGGCTGGTGAAGAGGTTACCGAGGTTATGATCATTTTTGAGGGTGAACTTAGAGCTGAGATGGTTGATAGTGCCGGTAAAATTTTTCGCATCGAGGATCTTAATCAAGGTATGATTGTGAGCCCTGCTTTTATTTTTGGAGATCAACCATTTCTTCCGGTAAATGTTGTGGCCAATTGCGATTCAAAATTATTGATTATCAGTAAAACCGATTTTATAGAAATGCTTCATAACGATCAGGCGATGATGCTCAACTTTATTCGAATCATTTCCAATAGAACCTATTTTTTAGCTGACAAAATAAAAAAGGTCTTGCTTCAATCTTTAGTGGTAAAAGTGGCTACTTATCTCCATCAACAGTCGGCGGATCAGAAATCGCTGTTAATAAAATTACCACATAACCAAAACTGGCTTGCTGAAAAATTTGGAGTTGCCCGACCCTCCATTGCTCGAATTTTTGCTGAATTGAAAGTGAAAGGGATTATCGATTGTAAAGGTAGAGATGTTAATATTCTCAATATGAAATTGTTGAAAAGCTGTATTCAAAACTAAAAAAATAGAGGCTATTTATAGGGCAAATAAGATCCTGAGACCGTTGCAAAATTATCTAAAATATAAGATTTTAACTTTTTTGACTTCAAGCTTTGTCGTTGTCGAAAAATTTCAATCCTCATTAACAATAGGTTAACTCCAGTTTAAATTTTCCTGCCGCCTAAAATCTTTTCGCCAAAAAAATTTTGCAACGGTCTCATATTTCTAATATCGTTAAAAGCCTTCGCTCTTTTTGCTCCGTTTCGCTACGCTC
>DYSN01000197.1 GCA_020718205.1 Draconibacterium orientale | reverse complement strand
CTCAGGCGATGCCGATGCCTTCATCAACCTGCTGATCGAAGTCCGCGCCGAAGTGAGAAAGCAGAAGTTGTGGGCATTGTCAGATCAAATCCGCGACAAGTTGAAGGAACTCAACGTCACCATCGAAGACAGCAAGGATGGGACAAAGTGGCGGTATTCGTAGGGCGGGATGGGTAATAAGTAAAAAGTAAAAAGGACTTCCGAGGCGTTGGCTTCGGAAGTTTTTGTTTTTCCACATGCTATAATTATGATTATGAACAACGATGAGATTCGTTTCCACCTGCGTGATCGCTGGAAAGCCGTTGAGGAAATTGAACGGCAGGAACTGCGCGCCATGTCACTTGAAGAACACTGGCAAAAACTAAATGCTATTGTCCGTTTTGCGATTGAAACAGGTATGGAAAATGAAGATGATGACGGCGAAATGGAAGTATATATGCGTTGGGCAAAGCTAAAAGGCGCTTATGAAACTCGATAAAAACCTTGAACCTTTTCGCGCCGCAATTGAAGCGCTTCATCGCCTGCTTGAAAAATATAATGATCGCGGTGTAATTATCGGGGGAATTGCTGTTGGGCTTTTGGGCAAACCGCGCTACACAGCAGATGTTGATGCTATGTTTCTTCTCTCTACACAGGACATTCCACAATTTCTTGAAATTGCCCGCGCAGAGAATATTCTTCCACGTGTACAAAATGTAGACGAATTTGCACGCAAGACCCGTGTTTTACTTTTAAAACATGTCCCGACTAAAACAGAAATTGATATTTCATTGGGCATTCTGCCGTTTGAAGAGGAAATGGTTGAACGAGGTAGTGTAAAAACTTTTGCGAAACTGTCTGCGCGTCTGCCAACACCGGAAGATTTGATTATTATGAAGGCAATAGCCCACCGTCCAAAGGATTTGGAGGATATCCGAACAATTGTTGACAAAAACCCCAATCTTGACATTGCCCGCATCGAAAAATGGGTGAAGGACTTTGCCGAAATCATGGGAATGCCGGATTTGTGGGAACAGATCGAAGTAATACTGAAAAAATGAAGGAACTCAACGTCACCATCGAAGACAGCAAGGATGGCACAAAGTGGCGGTATTCGTAGGGCGGGGATAGGTAAATTGGTAAATTGGTAAATTGGTAAAAGGACTTCCGAGGCGTTGGCTTCGGAAGTTTTTGTTTCTAAATAGTCTTAAATCCAATTTCTTGCAGATAATCAAACGTCGGATCATAAAATTCTTTTTTCCGAGTCAAATCTTCTAAACTACCT
Source organism: Draconibacterium orientale (assembly GCA_020718205.1). Classification (GTDB taxonomy): domain Bacteria; phylum Bacteroidota; class Bacteroidia; order Bacteroidales; family UBA12170; genus UBA12170. The sequence continues at coordinate 2,059 of DYSN01000197.1, read as the reverse complement.
GACGGAATAACAATTACCATTCCTTGCCTTGCACGAGTTAATAAAACACGATAAGCATTCTTTAGATAAACCTGCCGCTCCTGTTTCCTTATATGATTCCAGTGGCTTCCAACAAAAGAAAAGTGTTCCCAACCATTCTTGGTGTACCGAAAATCTGCATCCCAAGTGACACATGCCCAATCAAGCTCGAGTCCTTGCACTTGAAATTCTGTGACAACATCTTCAAGATAATAAGAAGAACGAACATCTTCTTTCCCATCGAGAAACCAATGAATTGGGTCAACCGGTGATTTTACATCTATTGCGTGTGGTTTCAATCTTTCTGCCTGAGAAGAAACAACAATACCGTAACGTTCAGAGCCACGCGCCTGTTCTTTTAACCATTGCTTTGCCTTGTTGAGATCACGGGTTATCACGATTGGGTATTTACCTTTCACACTTGCCAATGTTTTCCGTGCCTCGTCTGGCTTTAAATCAAGTAATTGTTTGACCAATAAAGATACATGCTCGGCACGAAATGAACGCATTGAAACTGAAAGATGTAATTCATCCTTATTCACAACGTTGGAATGTGCTTTGATATTTTCTATTACTTTTTCTGCCCCATATTCACTGTCAGTAAGACGAGAAGATATGTAAATATGCCAGTTTGGGTATGAGCGGTTCAAAGATTCAATCCATTCGCTAATTCCTGCTTCTCCAGTATTAATTTCTTGTCCTCCACCTACAAGACAAACAACAACCGCCCAATCTGGATGACGATCAAGACAGGAAATTAGGAATTCCGGCTCAGACTGATTGAAGTTTGGGGTGTTCTTTTTTCGAAGCATAAAATTTGCTGTTTGCTGCAAATCCCACGCTCGTTGTGCTTCATCAAATAAAGCGACATGTTCAATAGGCGGCTTTATCAAATCAATAAGACATTCATCACGAAAATTGTGAACATTCTGAATGAACATTTTGACGTCGCTCATTGCTTCGCTTTTCTTGATTTTATTTCCACGTTCTTTTTCGTGACGGACTTTATCTCGCGCTAATGCTTCGCGAAGAATAGCAACAAGTGGCCCATTTCCTGAAAGAAAAACGCTGTAAAGGTCGTTGTCTTTATCAATATGTTTTGTTGCAATATTCAACCCAACTAACGTTTTTCCTGCACCCGGAACACCTGTAACGAAGCAAATTGACTTATGCGATTTTTCTTTTGAAAGCCGAATGATTTCAGAAACAGCATCAGAAGTTTCACTGAGGTTGATTGCGCTTGCGTCACTTCGAGAAATTTCACTCACTGAATGACCATTGTATAGAGCCATTGCAGCCTCAATAATGGTCGGAGTTGGTTGGTATCTTCCGGTTTCCCATTGAGTTGGGTCAATAGTATTACCTTCGGCGAAATGTAGGGCGCTTACAATTACCTGACCAAGCAATTCCTTATTGCATTTTATTGGAAAAAGTATTTTGTCATTATGCGGGGTTGTAGAGATTGCTGTCAAAGCACTTTTAGCTTTTGTTGCAATTAATATTGGAGCAATAAAATGTTCATGGCTTGTTTCGTGGAAATTCTTCAAATCAAGTGCGTAGTCCCATACCTGATCTATTGCAGTTGAAGGGAATTCGTTTTCTCCTACTTTGAACTCAAGAACAAAAATAATTGGTCCTGTAATAACTACAACGTCAATTCGCTTGCCCATACGTGGAATTGAATATTCGAAATAAATAGAGCCTTTATAAGGTTGTAATGCCTCTTTGAGGATATATATTTCTTCCAGCCACGCATCTCTTTGAGTTTGCTCCAAAGCAAAGTCGTTGCTTTTTACAAGCTCTCCAAGAATCTCGTTTGGTGTTGTTTTTAGAAAATTAGCAATTGTGTCAGAATAGTATTCTCTTCTCATTTATCCCTCTAGTTTTCCAGAGATAGGTTGATATTGATTTGATAAGGATAAATCTAAATGATAATTCAGGCAAGTAAACATATCTGATATTTTACAAAGAAAACAGGGTTGGGTGGTAGTCCGCGTGTGGGAGCATGAACTCAAAGCCCCCGCGCGGGTCATCGCAAAAT
>DYSN01000080.1 GCA_020718205.1 Draconibacterium orientale | reverse complement strand
AAATTAATATGGTCTACGTTTGGTGTAATGGGTGTGCAGCAGATTGTGAGAAACATGGCTGAGTGGCTCTTTTAAGAACTCAGCATAGATTTTCTTAATCTCTGGATTGTCGTGCGATTTACGCAAAGGCATATTCATATCCTCTTCGTAAATGGCCGCTGCACGTGCCTTTCTGATTTCCTCGTTGGTTGGAATGGGTTGTCCCCCACCACCAATACAACCGCCGGGACAAGCCATCACTTCGATGAAATGATAGGGCGATTCGCCGGCTGCAATCTGATCCATAATGGTTCTGGCATTGATAAGTCCATGAGCTACAGCTACTTTTAATTCAACGCCTTCTAAGAATTTCCATTGTGGCAGTGTTCCTGTTATCTTGATGCTGGCTTCACGAATGCCTTCCATACCCCTTACTGGTTCAATATTCAGGTTGGCAAAAGGAATTTCCTTGCCAGTGATAATTTCCCAGGCAGTTCTCAAGGCTGCTTCCATAACCCCACCGGTTGCTCCAAAAATTACTCCTGCACCTGTGGATTCACCCATAATACTGTCGTAGTTGGAATCTTCAAGCTCAAGGAAATTGAGTCCCGATTGGCGAATCATATGACCCAACTCGCGGGTGGTCAAACCAGCATCGATATCCTGAAAACCGCTGGAATTCATTTCCCTGCGATTGGCTTCAAATTTCTTGGCAGCACATGGCATAATTGCCACACTCACAATATCTTTAGGGTCAATGCCTTTCTTGTCGGCATAGTAAGTTTTGGTGAGCGCACCAAACATTTGCTGAGGCGATTTGCAGGTAGACAAATGTCCCAAATGTTCGGGGAACATATGTTCAATAAATTTCACCCAGCCTGGTGAGCACGACGTCATCATGGGAAGTTTTATGGTATTATCCTTGTCAACCAGCACTTTTTTAAGGCGGGTGAGCAATTCTGTTCCTTCTTCCATAATGGTGAGGTCGGCAGTGAAATCCGTATCTAAAACCGTATCAACGCCCAAACGGCGCATGGCTGTTACCATTTTTCCGGTCACACGGGTTCCAACAGGATAGCCCAGCATTTCGCCCAAAGCAACTCTCACCGAGGGAGCAGTATTCATAACCACATGTTTGGTGGGGTCGCCAATGGCATCCCAAACTGCATCGAAATATCGGCGTTCGGTAAGGGCTCCGGTGGGACAACGATTCACGCACTGTCCGCAGTTGGTACAAACCACATCGCGCAATGGCAAATCGAGAAAAGTACTGATTTTCATATCTTTCCCTTTTCTACTCACGGTAAGGGCATTTACGTGTTGCAGCTCGGAGCAGGTTCTTACGCAACGCTGGCAACGCACACATTTGCTATCGTCCTTCTCAATGGACCAGGAGCTTTTGTCGATTTCCAGATTGGGTTTTAAAACGCTCAGATAGCGGTTATTGTCGATATTGTATTCGGCCGACAATTCCTGAAGCTCGCAGTTGGTGCTACGGTAACAGGTGGTGCATTGCGTATTGTGCTCCGAAACCAGCAAAGCAATAATGTCTTTGCGGGCATTGCGCACCCTGGGAGTATTGGTTCTGATTTCCATTCCGTCTATAGCAGGCATGGCGCACGAAGCCTGTAATGTTCTGTATCCCTGTACTTCTACTACGCACACGCGACAATTTCCGGCCACGCATAAGTCTTCGTGGTAGCACAAAGTGGGGATTTTTACATTTATTTTTTTAGCAGCGTCCAGAATTGTTTTTCCTTGTTCCACCTGAACCTGTTTTCCGTCGATTGTTAAGGTTATTTTTGACATAATATTGTTTCCTCTGCTTAATGGTTAATAAATCATCTCCTCGCGGAAATTGGTAACTATTGACGAAAAGGAGTTGGCTACCGATTGGCCTAAACCACATTTGGAAGCTATCTTCATGGTCTCGGTGAGCTTAATGAGCTGATCGAGATATTCCGAATGAACTTTTCCCTTTTTCACCGCTTCAATTCCTTTGATAAGCTGTTGGGTTCCAACACGACAAGGGGTGCATTGTCCGCACGATTCCTCCGCAAAAAACTCCAGATAATCGTTCAGGATATTGTACATGGAACGGGTGGAGTTGAAAATCATCATGGAACCTCCTGTGGGGATGCCCTCGAAGCCGATGATGGTTTCTTTAAAGAGTTTCCGGGGAACGCAATGCCCTGAGGCTCCTCCCACCTGAACGGCTTTGGTATCACCATCGCCAAACTCTTCCACAAAGTCGGCCACATTCAAACCAAGCTCCAGCTCGTGAATGCCAGCTTTGGGAGTATCGCCTGAAACGGAAAACACTTTACTACCGCGGGAGTCGTTGGTTCCCAGCAATCTAAATTCTTTAACCCCCATATTGATAATCATGGCAGTATAAACTAAGGTTTCCACATTGTTGATAACGGTGGGTTTATTATTATAGCCGCTTTTGGTTGGGAAAGGTGGCTTGTTCCGAGGCTCTCCCCGTTTTCCTTCCATACTTTCGAACAGGGCTGTTTCTTCTCCGCAAATATAGGCACCACTTCCCGAACGGATAGAAATGGCAAAATCGAGACCTATTTTACTCAAACTATTGTTAAACGCATTAATGGTCGATTGAAGGTTTTTCAACAGAAAATTATATTCCCCTCGAAGATAAATATAACCTTCACGGGCGCCAATGGCATGAGCACAAACGGCCATTCCCGACAACACTTTATTGGCAACCCTATCCAAAATCTCGCGGTCTTTAAAGGTTCCGGGCTCACCCTCATCCGCATTGCAAATCACATATTTTACATCAGATTTTTCGTCTTTGGCAAATTTCCATTTCATTCCAGTTGGAAAACCAGCCCCACCGCGTCCTTTTAAACCACTTTCTATTATCGCTGCTATGACTTCGTCGGGAGACATTTTCATGGCTTTTTTGATTACCTCAATGGGTTCGCAACCCTCGCAATCAAATATAATGTCCACTCTTTTTAATTTCTTTGATACCATTTTAATTGATTTTGGGGGGTTATTGATTACAGTATTTTTCTAAAATTTCGATCACAGAGTCGGGAGTAACCTGAGGATACACATCGTCGTTAACCAACATAACGGGGCCTTTATGACACCAGCCCAAACAGTTGGCGGCCAGCAAAGTAAATTTGTTGTTACGGGTGGTTTCGCCCTCTTTAATTTTGAGGTGATTTTCTATTTTTTCGATAATTTGTTGTTTCCCCTTCATTTTGCAGGTAATGGTTCTGCACACCCTTATGATATTGTTGCCCCTGGGTTCTGTGTCGAGAAATGTGTAAAAAGAAGCCGTTCCATAAACATCGGCCGACGAAAGGTTGAGAGCCCTTGCAATGACTATCATAGCCTCCTCGGTCAGATATCGTTCATTCTGAACAACTCCCTGCAATACAGGCAAGAGACTGTTTCTGCTCTTACCGTACTTCGAAACTAATTGTTCCACTAATTTTTCAGTATCTGCCATATTAATTGATTTTGAATTGTTATTTCATTAACAAAGATAAGTCTAGTAATGTTATTTGAATAACAATAGAAATAATTTTTTAAAATTTATATAAATTCTAAATAGTAAAATCTGTATTACTTTGATTATCTATATATTAAAAATATTTATTCTTCCTTATTTAGAAAACCGGGGAGTTTAAAAAGTTCATTTTTCGATGGAAAAATCACAATGCATCAGAGAAATACTTAGGCAAAAAATCGTCTGTACGCAGATATTTGAAAAAAAAGCTTCCACCTGCATGTAATAATTTTGGTTTCAAGAGTTTAAAAAGCGGGGAAATAAAAAAATCCGTTGTTCATCCATTAAAAATGAGCGAACACGGATTGGGGAAAGATATTTTTAAGAATCGGGGTTATCTCAGGTGGCTTGGTTTTTCGGGAATCACAATCCAGGCAATTATATAAGCCGGCAGTCCAATACCACCCAGAAAGAAAGCCACTGCCCATATTAAACGGATGATGATAAAATCAATTTCGAAATATTCTCCCTGTCCGGTACAAACACCACCAATGAGCTTATTATTGGGTTCTCTGTAAATACGTGTCATAACTTAGGATTTTTTATTCATTAGATGTGGTATTGGCAAAATGGTTACAGTAGTTTTTCACCAACTTATTGGACTTTTATATACTTTTGCTCCCTTTTATGAGCGAATTTCAAATACATACTTTTCCCAACGGACTTCAATTAGTTCATCAACACATTAACCACGACACTGTGGTTTCGCATGTGGGACTCATTATTAATACCGGCTCGCGCGATGAAACCCCAAAAGAAATAGGGCTGGCTCATTTTATTGAGCATGTGCTGTTTAAAGGAACCAAAAAGCGCAAAGCCTATCATGTGCTGAGCCGGCTCGAAGATGTGGGAGCTGAACTAAATGCCTACACCGGCAAGGAAGAAACAGTTATTACAACCTCTTTTCTCAACGAGCATTACGAGCGCAGCATCGAGCTTATGGCCGATATTGTAATCAACAGCACTTTCCCCCAAAAGGAAATAGAGAAAGAAAAGGAAGTGGTTATTGACGAAATAAACTCGTACCGCGACACGCCAAGCGAACAGATTTTCGACGATTTCGACTGGCTCCTCTTCCCCAATCACCCGCTTGGATATAATATTTTGGGTACCAAAGCCCATGTGCGGAAATTCGCGCAAAAACATGTTTTTCAATTTGTACAGAAACACTATCAGGCTCACAACATTACCATATCATCGGTAGGAAATATCAATTTTACCAAACTTATGTTTCTGGTAGAGAAATATTTTGGGGATATGGCAACAGGCGAATCAAACAAAACGCGTCTGGCACCCGAAGCTTACGAAGCCGTTGACCAGCAAAAAAACCGGCGGGTTTATCAGGCGCATTGCATGATTGGAAACCGCGCATATTCGCTTATTGACGAAAAAAGGGTCGCCTTTAGCCTGCTGAACAACTACCTCGGTGGGCCGGGAATGAACAGCCGACTGAATCTGGGAATTCGCGAAAAATACGGGTTCACCTACAATCTCGAGTCCAACTATACAGCCCTGAGCGATACAGGCCATTTTTCAATCTATCTGGGCACCGACCAGCAATATCTGCAAAAAACCATAGAACTGGTGCACAAGGAGCTCAAACAACTTCGCGATGTGAAGATTGGCCCCCAACAGCTTAAAAAAGCACAGCTTCAGCTCATTGGCCAAATAGCCATCTCCGAAGAAAGCAATGCCAACCGCATGATTAACAATGGCAAAAGCCTGATGAGCTACGGGAAAATTAGCGATCTAAAGACGGTGAATGCCAAAATTATGACTGTAACTCCCGAAATGATTCTGGAGGTAGCCAACGAGATATTTGAGCCCAAACAACTGAGCATGTTAGTTTATCAATAGCCCTATGAATTTTAATAGTCCTGCATTAGAAGCGTATATCGGAAACCACACCTCGGCACACGACGAAGTGTTGCATCAGCTCTATCGTGAAACGCATCTAAAAATCATGCATCCACGCATGCTTTCGGGGCACGTACAGGGGCAGTTTTTACAAATGCTGGCAGCAGGATCTCAATCTATTCTTGAAATTGGAACCTATACAGGCTACAGCGCTATTTGTATGGCCAGGGGAATGCAGCCAAACGGAGCTTTACATACCATCGATATCAAAGAAGAGCTCTTTGACTTTGCGCGCAAATATTTCATTTTGGCGGGATTTGAAAACAAGATAAAACAGCATACGGGCGATGCATTGGAAATGATCCCCCAAATAGATTCAACCTTCGATCTTATTTTCATTGATGCTGATAAATGCAATTACCCCCGCTATTTCGATTTGGTGGTTGAGAAGCTCAAGGTGGGCGGGTTACTGGTGGCCGATAATGTATTGTGGTCGGGCAAGGTGGTAGAAGAAACCGACTACGCCGATGCCGACACACAAGGTGTTTTGGAGTTCAACCGCAAAGTACAACAGGATTCCAGATTTCACAACGTGCTACTACCCCTTCGCGATGGTCTTATGCTGGCCCGAAAGATGTGTAGTTGATAAATAAAAAAGAAATTTCCGTTTAGACCATAGATTTACCTATAACCATAATCCAGGTTTCTAGCTCACTATGGTGATAATAATCGGTTTTATGGTTGATTCAAAATTCACTAATTCAAGGTTTTACATAGTTTTGGCCTATTTTGAAAAATAATTTAACCCCCAAATAAAGTAAATAGGGGTTTATATTTCCATCAAAGGCAAAACCGGCTACTCTCCATTGTACTTTTATTTCGAAAGGAAATACCTTCAACAACGTTGTGAAACTTTACAATTATTCTTTAAACAGTCGCGTCGGTAAAAATCTTACTTTGCAATCATAAGGCAATCATTTTTTAATTAGAAACCCCCTGTTATTTAAAAATTAGGTCAAATTCTTAAATAAGCACATCTTTTATTTATGTTTTCTTAAATAAACGATAATAATTATCCGCGTTATTTAAGTTTTTAGCATATTTCTTAAATAAGAATTATCTTTGGCGAAAATTATAACATGAAATAAGCATGATTAAATAAAATCATTAAACAACCACTGTAATGACTATTTTAATCATGCGATTCCTCCCGATAATTATCGGGAGACAATTAAAAAACAAATTATAAACAGATGAAAGACTTTAAATCAGGGAATTATATAAGTCAGGGTTTCTACAAGAGCTTTCAGCCAGAATTTATAAACCGTGACTATATTATTGACAATATGGAGATTGTTCAGTTATTGAGTCGGGCCGACAGAGAGCTGGGCAGGTTGGATATGTATTCTAAATACATCCCCAATATTGATTTGTACATAAGCATGCATGTGTTGAAGGAAGCCACTCAAAGCACCAAAATAGAAGGAACACAAACCAATATGGAGGAGGCACTCCTTGTAAAAGAAGAGGTTCCATTGGATAAAAGGGATGACTGGGAAGAGGTGCAGAATTATATTACAGCGCTGGAATGGGCCATTCCGGAATTGAAAAAATTACCTGTATCGTCAAGATTATTAAAAGAAACCCACAGTATTCTTTTACAGGGAGTCAGGGGAGAAAACAAATATCCGGGAGAGTTCAGGAGAAGCCAAAACTGGATTGGTGGTGCTTCTATCAGCGATGCTGTTTTTGTTCCACCCGTTCATACTTCAGTGTCTGAACTCATGAGCGACCTGGAAAAATTTATCCATAACGAAGAAATATATCTGCCTGAATTGCTCAGAATTGCATTGGTACACTATCAGTTCGAAACCATACACCCATTTGCAGACGGTAACGGCAGAATGGGTCGGCTGGTAATTCCCCTGTTTTTGGTAAGTAAAGGAATCATTCAAAAACCCATACTTTACCTTTCCGATTTTTTTGAAAGAAACCGTGCACAATATTACGACAATCTCACCATGGTTCGCGATAAAAACAATCTGACTCAGTGGTTTAAATTTTTTCTGGTGGGGATAATTGAAACTTCACAAAAAGGGATAAACACTTTCGACCATATCTTGCAGTTGCAAAAGAAAGTGGATCTTGATCTTCATGGGCTAGGGAGCAGAGCTGCCAATGCCAATAAGGTAATGGACTATTTATTCACCCACCCCATAATCAAAGCCGAAAAGGTTTCTAAAATTGCCAATATTTCTTTACCATCGGCCTATAAACTCATCAGAGAGCTCGAAGTTTTGGATATTCTGAAAGAGGTGACTGGTGGGAAACGCAGCCGAAGCTATGTTTTCGAAAACTACTTGAAGCTTTTCCGCGATAAACCATTGGCTAAATAGTTGTTTTTTAAACTGAAAATTCGATATAAAATCGGATATAGGGTTAAATAAAACAGTGTAAGATTTAAAAAGCCCAATTTCCTCCCCCAATTCAAAAACTATTGGCTAAATTTGCCCGGGAATACTGCTTGTTTTGATAACGAATTGATAAACAGCGTATTTAATTGCTTTTCGGCTAAAAAATTGAGAATATGTCAAAATTGTTTGTTGTTCCAACTCCCATTGGCAATCTGGAAGATATGACTTTCAGAGCCATCAGGATTTTGAAGGAAGTGGATTTAATTCTGGCGGAAGATACCCGCACCAGCGGAATCCTGTTGAAGCATTTTGAGATTAAAACCGCCCTTCAGTCGCACCATATTCACAACGAGCACCGAAGTATTGAACAATTAATTGGCCGGATGAAAGCCGGTACCACCATGGCGCTTATCAGCGATGCGGGTACACCAGCCATTTCCGACCCGGGGTTTCTTTTGGTTCGGGCTTGTGTGCAAAACGGCATTGAGGTCGATTGTTTGCCAGGCGCCACAGCACTCATTCCGGCTTTGGTAAATTCTGGTCTCCCAAACGATCGCTTTTTATTCGAAGGATTTCTTCCCCACAAAAAAGGCCGCCATACAAGGCTAATACAACTGGCTGAAATAGAACATACTGTGGTACTTTACGAATCGCCCCACCGATTGCTCAAGGCGCTTCAGCAGTTCGCAGAATACTTTGGTGCGGAAAGACAGCTGAGTGTTTCGCGCGAAATAAGCAAACTCCACGAAGAAACGGTTCGTGGCACCCTGGAGCAGGTGATTGAAGTCTATAAAAACCGCGAATCGATCAAAGGAGAAATCGTGATTGTTCTGGCTGGAAAAGAATAGACTCTCTTTTCACTTTAATCATTCTCTTAAACCTGGCAGGCAGCACCTGGATTTTCATAAGAAAAAACCAAAGTGCCCATCTTTAGGTATTTAAGTACTCGATAAAATCTTTATTTTCGCTTCAATCCGGGATATGCAATAATTTCCAACAACACAAACACTATCAACATGATGCGAAATATTTATAAAACCTTGATTCTGGGAAGTTTATTGGCATTGAGTGCTGCTGATACTATTGCCCAGCAAACAACTAACGATACCACAAAAGTTTATGGATTGGGCGAAGTAGAGGTCGTTTCGGAAAGAGTAAATCAAACAGTTTTTCGGCAACAGTCCATGGAACAAAACAGGACAGATGTGAGCGAAGCCCTGTCGAGCCTGCCCTCGGTGAGTTATGTTTATGCCGGTAGCCGGGGCGAATCTATGATATATCTCAGGGGTTTCGACACCCGCGGCATTCCCCTTTTTATCGATGGCATTCCTGTTTATGTGTCCTACGATGGCACCATGGATTTGGCGAGTTTTAAAACCTTTGGCTATTCCAAAATTGTGCTTTCGCAAGGCATGTCGGCCATGTCGTATGGCCCCAATGCACTGGGCGGCGTAATCAATCTGGTGAGTTTGAAACCTCAAAAAAAATTGGAAATAGAAGCTTTGGGAGGTTTCAGCAGTGGCAATGGCAATCGGTTTGGCATGAGTGCTGGTTCAAAATGGGGGAAATTTTACCTTCAGGCCGATTATTATCGTAGTGAGCAAGATTTTATTTCCCTTTCCGGCAAGTTTATTTCCCGACCACTTGAAGACGGTAAAAAGCTCGAAAACTCCCACTCCAAAGACCAGAACATGCGCCTTAAAATTGGCTTTATCCCCAATAAAAATCACGAATATAGCCTGGGTTTTTCGCATCAGACGCGCGAAAAAGGAAATCCTGCATACTCGGGTAACGACTCTCTTCAACTAGCCAGATTTTGGAAATGGCCGGTTTGGAATAAAACGGGATTGTATGCGTTAGGAAAATCCAGACTAAACAAGTCATTGAGTCTGAAAACAACCGCTTACATGGATTATTTCGATAATAAGCTGGAGAGCTATGACGACAGCACTTACTCGAGCCAAACCCGAAAATATGCCTTCACCAGTTTTTATCGCGACCATTCTGCCGGAGGAAATACCAACTTGCAAGCCGATTTGGGGGAGCAAAATACACTGAATACCTCCGTTCATTATAAATATGACCAGCACAACGAGCATAACGAGGGCGAGAAAAACCGCATGACCGACGACCAAACCCTCAGCATTGGAATGGACGATGCCCACAGATTCAACGATTCGTGGGTATTGTTATCGGGTATTTCGTGGCATTTGCGGCAAGGTCTGCATGCTCAGGAGTATTTTGCCTCCGCAGATTCTGTTGGCAATCTGGCTACAAAAAATGATGATGCGCTGAATGCTCAGCTGGGGTTGCAATATTTCCTGAAAAAATGGGCCGTATTTAAGGGCTCTGTAGCTCACAAAACCCGCTTCGCAACCATGAAAGAGCGATACAGCTACAAAAACGGACGCGGATTGCCAAACCCCGGTTTAGAATCAGAAAGAGCTACACTCTATGAGCTGGAAGCCCGGCTTTTCCTGCCTTATAACCTGCAAATGACCACCTCGGCATTCTATACCCATATCAGCAATGCTATTCAGTTGGTAGAGGAGGTGGAACCCGGAAAATCGCAGATGCAAAACACCGGGCAATCGGAGTTTAAGGGAGCCGATATTTCCCTGAGTTACGAATGGAAATCGCTCTTAAAAGCCGGAGTTTCCTATGGCTATATCATTCAGAAAAATCTAAGCCGCCCCGAGATACTCTATACCGACGTTCCTGAAAATAAATGGCGGGGAGAAATTGTGGTGAAACCATTCAAATTTGCGAAAATCATTGGAAGTGCCCTGTATTTTGGCGAGCGCAACAGCACCAGCTATGGCTTTAAGGCCAATGCCTTTGCCACCTTCGACCTTTCGGCGGCTGCTGAATGGAAAGGATTTGAGCTTTCAGGCGGGGTTCAGAATCTATCCGATGTTTATTATGAATACACCGAAGGATTTCCGGCAGCCGGCAGAAACTATTTCGTGAATCTGGTTTATAGTTTTGAGAGTGCGAAATAGCAAGCTTCATTGGATGTCAGCTAAAAAATACTCAATTTCTTCTGATTTTTTAGAGTAATTTAGCTAACGGTTTATTATATGTACTAATAAAACCTGTTGTGCAAATTAAAAAAAATCTATTTTTGACTTAAAATTAACCCGTCATGTTAAAAGAGCTCGAAGATTTTCAACTGTTATATCTTGATATAGAGACAGTACCAGCCTATCCATCGTATCTCGAAATGCCCGAACGAATGCGCCATTTATGGGATAAAAAAGCACAAACCCTCAATTATAAGGACGATAAAAAGCCCCTGGAGATTTTTCAAAGATCCGGAATTTACTCCGAGTTTGGAAAGATTGTGTGTATTTCGGTGGGTTATATTGTAAAAGGTAGCCTGAACCTGCGGATAAAAAGTTTTTATAGCCACGACGAGTATAAACTGCTCATGGAGTTTAGCCAATTGCTGAACAGCCATTTCAATTCGCCCAAACATCTCATGTGCGCTCACAACGGCAAAGAATTCGATTTTCCGTTCATTGCCCGCCGCATGCTGGTGAATGGGATTTCCTTGCCATCGCTCTTCGATATTGCTGGGAAAAAACCCTGGGAAATCAGACATATTGATACTTTGGAGCTGTGGAAATTTGGCGACTACAAACACTTTACTTCTCTCGATTTGCTCACCGCCATCTTCGATATTCCTTCGCCCAAAGGCGATATTGATGGCAGTCAGGTGGGTGATGTTTACTGGAAACAGCACGATTTGGAACGCATAGCCCGCTACTGCCAGAACGATGTGGTGGCCATTGTTCAATTGCTCAACCGCTATCGGGGGAAACCTCTGATTAAGGAAGAAGATATGGAGTTTATCGAGCTCACCGAAATAGTTTAACGAGCCTTTCGTTGGCCTGATATATTGACTTTCGCAGTGTAAAAACGGTTATTTCGCCTGGGCAATTGAATCTCAGTGGCACACCCGAAACCCCGCATCCGGAGCTGGTATAACCCGTCATCTGATCCACTTTCCAAAACCCTTTGATATATCCTTCTCCTTCGGCCTGATGGCTGATGATGGCTTTCCCGCCCGGCAAGCAGATTTGCCCCCCGTGGGTATGGCCACATAAATAAAGATTATAGTTGTTTTGAGCGGCAATATCGGCCAGTTCCGAGGTATGAACCAGTGCTATTTTGAAGCCCGGACGGTTGGTAAATGTTTCTAAAGTGGCGTCGGTATAAAAAGAAAAGGGGTCGTCGGAGCCCGAAATAAAGATGCTTTGATTATCGCGGCTAAGCTGCATGGTTTCGTTGATAAGGAATTTTACCCCCAAATGTTTCTCGTATTGCGTCATGAGCCAGGTGTCGTGGTTGCCGAGAATGGCCACAGGTGGAAATTCCTTTTGCAGTTGGCTGCAAACTTCTTTCATGGATTCCAGAATATGCTGGTAGTTACCGCTGCTTTCCTGTCTGTAATCGCCCGTTAGAACAGCCCAGTCAAATGAGGTTTGTCCGATGGCATGAAGAATGTGATGCACCAGCTCGGGGGTAGCATCTATGTGTAAGTCAGAGAGCTGAAGAATGCGGAAACCGATGAAATTGGCGGGCAAATTATCGGAAAACACATCGAACTCATTTATTTGAATTTGACCCACATTGGCATAGCCTTTTTGGTAAAGTCCGGTAATTTTTGACCCCCAAACCACCAGATTCAGAATTCGTTTAAAGTAGTTCCAATGGCTTTTGCTTTTTCGGCCATGGCGTTTATGTTTAAAATGGTCGGTCTCGAGCACCGATCGGGTGGTGGCCCAAATGAGCCGTCGTTGCTGAGGTGTGTAATAATCCTGAAAATAGGTGATCTGATTCGACATAAAACTAATTTACGACTATTGCAGCGAGAAAGCAAGCCAAAAAACAAAGGAAATGCCATTTTACTGTTTCAGAATTTCGATATTTAGGCTCATGATTGCTTTGCCATGTCGCCTGAATGCTTAATTTTGGAAGATGTTTAATTTAATACAATCCATTTTACATGAAAAAAACCACTGCGGGGCTCATTCTTTTGACCCTTTTTTTCGATTATCTGGGAGCCGAAAAATCTGTTGCTCAAGCCAATATGTTTAATAAAGAAAAATTTACCGACCACAATGGTGCGGTTCTAAACTATCGTTTTCTATCGCCCGATTACAATACCATGCGCAAGTATCCCTTAGTGATTTTTCTTCATGGATCGGGCGAACGGGGCGATAATAACGAAGCGCAGCTCACCTGGGGAATCACCAATATGGCCACCGACCGCATGCGTAGCATGTTTCCCGCTTTTATTGTAGCTCCGCAATGCCCGCTTGACGAAAGCTGGGCCAATATTGATGTGGACAGAAAAACCAACGAACTCAAACTTCTCGACAACCCAACCCCGGTCATGGAGCAAGTGATTGAGCTGGTGTACGAAATCATGAAAAAACACCCGGTAGATCCCGACAGAATTTATATCACAGGTCTGTCCATGGGCGGTTTTGGCACTTTCGATGCCTTGATGCGCTGGCCCGATTTGTTTGCCGCGGCAGTGCCGGTTTGCGGCGGCGGTGATCCTTCCAAAGCCAAATCCATAGCTCATATTCCGATGTGGGTATTTCATGGGGCCGAAGATACCGGAGTCGATACGCAACTGTCGTTTAAAATGGTTCAGGCGCTGATGGAAGCCGGAGTCCATCCCGGTTATACCCAATATCCCGAAGTTGGGCATTTTTCGTGGCTTCAGGCCTATACCGACCCGTTGATGTATGAGTGGTTATTTCGCCAAAGGAAATAGACAAATCTGTAATCTTTTATGGGGTAATTTGATAATTGGTGAGTTTGAAAGATATTTTTCTATTTTTGAAAGGTATTATAACGAGTTTTCAATAAGTATAAATCATTAAAATAAGAGAAAATGAAATTAGTTCAAGAGTTTAAAGCCTTCGCCATGAAAGGCAATGTGGTGGATATGGCTGTGGGTATCATTATTGGTGCGGCCTTTGGTAAAATTGTAACTTCGGTGGTGAACGACATTATTATGCCTCCCATAGGTTTACTGGTGGGTGGTGTTAATTTTAAAGAATTGACATTTGTCCTGAAAGAGGCTTCAGCCGATGTGCCGGCCGTCACCATCAACTATGGCAATTTCCTGCAAATCACTTTCGACTTTATTATTGTAGCTTTTGCCATTTTTATGATGATTAAAGCCATGAACGCCGCCAAACGCAAGGAAGACGAAGCACCCGCTCCAGCTCCTGAGCCACCGGCACCAACCAAAGAAGAATTATTGCTCACCGAAATCCGCGATTTATTGAAAAAATAAAACCCGCATTTTTATAGCGACTCATCAGACCATTGAGCTATAGAGAATTATAAATCAATGGTTTGATGGGTTTTTTTACATCATTGTTTTATATTAATTCATCGAATTATCATAGTCAACCCCATGAAACCAATTCATATTTTTCTGATTCTATTACTGTTCTCGCCGATGTTTTTTGTTTCCTGCAATCCCAAAGAACAGCAGATTGAGCGCCCCGAATTTAAAAAATTCTATGATGAATTTGGTGTTGCAGGCAGTTTTGTGCTCTTCGATGAGCAAAACCAGACCTGGTTCGAGTACAATCCGGCTCAGCTCAATCAGCCATTTACACCCGCTTCTACCTTTAAAATCTGCAATTCGCTCATTGGCCTGGAAACGGGGGTGATAGCCGATGCCAATTTTGTAATGCCTTGGGACAGTGTAGTCAGGTGGAATGCAAAATGGAATATGGATCATGATTTGCGCATGGCCTATCGCAATTCTACAGTGTGGTATTACCAGGAATTGGCGCGACGAGTGGGTGGGCAAACTATGAAATACTGGCTCGATACTTTAGAGTTTGGCAATGCCGATACCGCTGGCGGTATCGATAAATTCCGGCTCAGTGGTAATCTTAGGATTTCACCCATGCAACAAATAGATTTTCTCCGAAAACTGCATCACAACCAGCTGCCCTTTTCTCAGCGGTCCATCGATATTGTAAAAGACATTATGGTGATGAAAGATAGTTTAGGTTTTAGGGTAAGGGCCAAAACCGGCTGGGGATTTCAAGACGAAGTAAATATTGGATGGTATGTTGGCTATCTGACCAAGGATGAAAAGGTTTGGTATTTTGCCAATTGTGTTCAATCGAAAGAAGAAAGACCCTATTTTGGGGAAAGCAGGATTCAAATTCTTTATCAGATTTTGGGGGAGCTGCGGTGGTTTGATGAAGCAGAATAGGAATTTTGGTTGCCGATAGATGCAGCAGACATATTCAGGTTAGCCAATCTCAATGCGCACCACATCGTCTACTTGAATGCCCAGCAATCCGGCAGCACGGCCTCGGTTTTGAGCTATTTCGAGCAGGTGTTCCGAGCCAAAAATAGCCACCAGCTCGCCTTCAACCACATCGCTGTAGGATGAATGAATTTTCCTGATTTCATATTTTCCAGCTCTCAAAAGAATGGTAAAGGGCTTTTTCTGAACCATCTCGAAAAACAAGCTCTCTGAAATATTCGTTATCACGTTTTCGTAACGGTCTATATAAATCACTTTTCCCTTGATAACATTGGTCTCGGTAACAGGCTTAAAAGCCATGCGGTTGGTGAGGTCGGGCAATTGATTGCCCAAATCGCTTAGCGGATTTCCTTCGGCAATATGTTTGGCTGCGCTGATGAAGACGTCTTTGGTGGAAAACGTGAATTTATTACTTGCCTGAATAATATCGAGCTCGTAAATTTCGTCGGGTTTGGAGTCGAAGATGAGGGCGAAAATGCCATTGTCGGCGCCTATAAAATAATGCCCTTCAATCACTACAGCCACATGCGGATGCTCCAGCGAAGCCTCTGAATTTACACCCACCAGATGAATGGTGCCTTTGGGAAAGGCTTTCCACGAATTGCGCAGAATATATGAAGCTTGATTCAAATTAAAAGGAGCAATATCATGCGAAATATCTATGATTTGTACCTGTGGAATCTGGGTCAAAAGGGTGCCTTTTACCGCGGCCAAATAATGGTCTTTGGTTCCCCAATCTGTTGTTAATGTGACAATAGGCATATATCTATTTTAGGCTAAAGGGAAATTAACTTCAAAGATATTAATTTTTGAATGAGCGGGATTCAATTTTATGTTTTAAAAATCCATCCCCCGCACAGTGCGTACAATTGAATATTTGGCCACTTGCCGAAACGCAATAAACCCTTCATGGAAAAGATGAAGGGTTATAAAGGAACCTGAAAATCAGGCTCATGTCAACAAATTACTGTGTTTATTATTTATATGCGTGTACTCCAAAGGGGTTTTTGATGTATTCGCGGAGTAGTTTGGCTTCCGATTCGGTGGTTTCTACCACAGCGCGCAATACGTCTTCGATACTCACAATGGCCACAATTTCATCATCTTCGAGAATGGGGATATGCCTGATTTGCTTGTCGAGCATGGCATTCATCAGATAAACCACGGTATCTTCCATTTTACCCACAATCAGGTTTTCGGCGGAGGTCATCAGGTTTTTAACCAGATTTTCTTTGAGCGGAACGCCTGAATTATAGCATTTATACAAGATGTCGCGCTCAGATATAATACCCACCAGTTGATCATTTTCGTTGGTAACCAGCATGGCACCGGCGCGGGTATCGTCCAATTTTTTAACAGCATCGAAAACCGTGGAGGTTTCTTTTACCGTAAACACTATTTTGCCTTTTCGGGCTATTAATTCTGAAACTAGCATATGTCGGAGTTTTTGGTTTTCTAAATTCAAGTAATAAATGCAATTTTTGGAAATAGAGAAATAAAAAATTTTTTC
>DYSN01000196.1 GCA_020718205.1 Draconibacterium orientale | reverse complement strand
CAAAAGTAGGTTTTCCTCCAGATTCAGGTTTTGTACACCCGAGACATGTTTTGCCTGATGTTACTTGGTGCTCAATGCATATTCAAGGGAAAGAGTGCGTAATTGGATACTTTGAAGACAATATATTTCAAGTAGTTTTTTTGGACAAAGACCATGAATTTTGGAAAACAAAAAAGAAAAACACATAATAGACTAAACAACAAAATACCAAAAAAAGCCATATGCAATAAGGGTTTCAGTGGTAAATCAAGCATTCTGCCCCGCATAAAATTTCGCGTATGTGTGGACAGGAAAGTAGTCCGCAATCCCTTAGAATCAACAGGTAAAACTGGTGCTTTGTGGCAGAAGGGCTGTAACAAAGCGCCAGAATATTACCATCTATTAGTCGTCATTCTGAGGGAAACAAAGTGGAGTGAAGAATCTATATTTGATTTTCAGGCAATAATGAAATACAGCCAAAAAACCAATAAAACGCTCCGAATCAAATCTACAAAACCCCCAGAACCCATAGCTCCACTTGCTCCTGAGCTCTGTGTTCCAGATTGCGGCGGGTTTTGCTGGAGCCTGCCGAAACTTCTTTCGTGAACAATGCCAACTGACTAAATCTTCCATTCATCTTTATTTCGCGCTCCACCGGATGTGGCTCTTGTGGAAACAGGTTTTTGATGAGGTTGGAGAAAATAATGACAATTTTGCCACCAGCATTCAGGCGGGAAGAAGATTGGGCAAAAAACCTGTCGAACAAGTCGGGCGGGAAATAAATAGCAGTATCGAGATTTTCGGTTTTGCCGATGGCTGGCAACCACGGCGGATTGAAGACTATTAAATCAGCTTTTTCCTCGTTTCCGGCAAATAAGTCGCCAAAATGCAACTCGATACGCTTGCTGTTTTTTCGTTGTATTTCTTCCGCCAAACCCACCAGGGCATTGGGATGATTATCGGTGGCTATCATTCTTTCAAAGCCGGCATTCTCGAGCATAAAACTCAAAATACCCGTTCCGGCACCCACATCAATGGCGGTTTTTCGTTGTCCGGAATAGTGTTTCAGATAATCCTGAAATAGCTCCAGATGCTCAAAACGGGTGGGAAAATAACAGCCGAACCAGGGAAAAATCTGATGCGGAAACACCGGAAGCTTAAGCCCGTTCCTATACCACTGCCAGCTGCTGTTGAGTCCCTGAAGTTCGGGAAAGCTCAAAGCAAATTCATCCAAATCGGCATACAGAATCCTAAGCCAGCCAATATCGGGGGCTTTCTTTACCACCAACAGGTGGTTTCGGACTTCGAGTAAAATAAGGTGCGATAACAATCGGTATGAATTACGTTTATCTCTCCCCTGCTGAAAGCTCCCCTGATTGTTAAACCGGAGAAAATTCTTCAGCTCGCTCAGCAATTGAAGACCAGTGCTGAACTTATCGGTTATCAATACAAATTTGCCTTGCTGCAAAATAGATATCGCTTCACTAAAATGGCCGTAAGCCTTCAGTGGATAAACTTCTATTTCACCCTGAATGGGAACGGGCTTTATTAGGTCTTTGATTTCCGGGAGCATGGGGCAAATATAGCTTTTTAAGCTTGCTAACCCCGCACCCGAAATCTGTAAATTATTTGTTATTCATATTGGTCACCAACTCACCATTGACAAATTCACCAATTAAATCGTTGGTAGCGCTTTGGGCATTTTCATAAATTCCTTTTCCATGATAGGACCCATTGGCGTAGCTTCCGTAATAAATGCTTTCGTCGACCCAGGTATAACTTCCCCAACCGCTGAAGGTTTCATTATAAAACTCGCCTATATAAACATCCTTATTTGCAAAGGAATAGACTCCATGCTGCTTGGCGTCATTACTAAAAAAGCCCACAAAAACATCATTATTATCGAAGATATAGGCTCCAAAACCATTGGTACAAACTCCAAAAACGCAGCCTTTCTCATTTCCTGTAGATGCCGAACTAAAATTGGTCTCGTAGTTTCCATCCTTAAAAATGGCCCCATTAAACTGGCTCTCAGTATCGATAAAAGCACCCTGACCATTGGCTTTATCATTCTGATAATAACCAAAATACATGGTATTATCAGCCCAATGATAAATTCCATATCCCTGTTTTATTCCATTAATCCAGTTGCCCACATACCACGAACCATCTGTAAAATAATAGCTCCCGGTACCATGGCGGTTTCCATTGAGAAAAAAGCCGGTATAATGTCCGCCATCCTCATAATAGTAGGTTCCAAAACCATTCTGACAATCGCCTTCGCAGCCTGTGGTGTGATTATCGGTCTGAGGAGTTTCTGCAGCTACCGGAGTTGGTGGGTATTTGTCAACAAAGGACTGTTCTATTTCGGTGCTTCCTGTGCTTCCACTTGAATAAGTGATTATTGCGAATTCATAGGATTCTATCACAACGTCTAACCAGGTCATGGAAACATCTTTAGTTTTAATGGCACATCCTTTGGTATCGTATTCGATTATGGCAGAGCTTGCTATCTCTCCCGACTCAAAAGACTGAATCACATTCCCTTGAGCGTCATATACATAAGTCGTATTTGAATTGCCAATTAAATCCGATTTCGTTTCTAAATTCACAATCAATCCATCCACCACCTTTTGGCTCATGGTAAAACGGTAATCCGGGTCGTTGGGAAACTGAACTGTAAACGAAGAGTAGTTATTGGAGTCTTTTATATCGGAATAGGTTATTTCGGTTTCTACCTCGCCGGACGCATTTTTTTCCTCGCCTTTCAGCAGATTTCCCTTTAAATCGTACATAAAAACTGTGGTGGATGTGACTGTCCCATTGGTGCTTTTGACTATCTTTTCGAGCAATTGGTTATAGTAAATATATTCCAGAGTAGTTTTATCTTCACCCGATGCGCTGGTTGCAACGAAATTCTCTTCGATAAGTTTTCCGCTTTTATCATAATTATAACGCTTCTCATTTTTTGATGGATATTCACCAAAGTATTCGATGATTGATTCCGTTAATTGTCCATTAGTAAAGCTTTGTATTGTATGGCTATACAAACTGAGTGAATTCGATTCCGCACCGGTGCGATAAGTCTTTTCTTCAAACTTAACCACATCGGGGGTTAATCCAAATGCTCTGATTGAATAGTTGGGAACTGCCTGGGAATAAGCCATTGAAATAAAAACGACATTTATCAACATGGCCAAAAAGAATGTTCTGCGCATAGGTTTAGATTTTTAATTTTAAATCGGGCGAATCTCACAAGAATCCATTTAATAAACTATACGATATTCATCGTATTTGTTGGATTCTAATTGTTAAAAAAATTCTGACAATCAACCCATTACAATTCTTCTTTGAATGACTTGTAATGAATTGCT
>DYSN01000019.1:45344-46146 GCA_020718205.1 Draconibacterium orientale | reverse complement strand
AATTCCACTGGCTCTGGTGATTTCGCCAATTTCAGCAATGGGCTGAATGGTTCCCACCTCATTATTGGCATGCATCACAGAAACGAGAATGGTTTGGGGTTTTATAGATGCCTTAAAATCGTCCATGGAGATTAATCCGAACTCGTCGACAGGCAAATAAGTCACTTCAAATCCTTGTTTTTCAAGATATTTACACACTTCGAAAATAGCAGGATGCTCAACGGTTGTGGTAATAATATGATTCCCCTTTTGACGATTGGCAAAGGCGGCGCCTTTCAAAGCATAGTTATTGGACTCTGTTCCGCCACTGGTGAAGATGATTTCGGAAGATTCTGCTCCAATCATTTCAGCCACTTGCTTTCGGGCCTTTTCTACAGCCATTTTCGTTTGAGCACCCAGCAAATGGGAGCTGGAAGGATTGCCAAAATAAATATCTAAGTAAGGTCTCATGGCCTCTGCCACTTGCGGGTCGATGGGCGTAGTTGCGTTATAGTCGAGGTAAATCATATTTTTATATTTTATGCAAAAGTATTAATTGAATGATAATGTTATGATTATTAATTGCATCTTGATATCGTTTTTGAATCAATTCTTTGAGATCTAATCATAGCCATATCGACGTAACAGAGCCTGCCTGGTTGCGCAGCCAAACTGGTGAAGGAGAAATCTCAATAAACTATTAACAGATTTCTCAGTCGCCTCACAAATTCGGCTCTTTCGAAATGACATGATAATGATGTGGTTATAAAAAATGGTGCACAAACTCAACTAAAATTTACAAGGGGTTTGTGCGCCTTTTTTT
>DYSN01000019.1:0-45244 GCA_020718205.1 Draconibacterium orientale | reverse complement strand
TTGTTTATGACATTGGTTATGAGTCATTTCGACGTAACAGCGTGGAGGAGAAATCCCTATTAAATTATTACAGATTTCTCAGTCGCCTCACAAGTTCGACTCCATCGAAATGACTTGATTGTTACGTTGTTATAAAATAAAGGCGCACAAACGCATCTAAAATTTACAAGGGGTTTGTGCGCCTTTTTTTTTGTTTATGACATTGGTTATGAGTCATTTCGACGTAACAGCGTGGAGGAGAAATCTCTTTAACAAAAAAACAAGGTTAATAAAAAAACCGGCAGAATAATTTGCCGGTTTTTTTTAAATGACTCAATTTATAAAATCTATTTTTTAAATACAGGAATACGTCCCGGAGTCCAGGGTGCTCCTGCCTTATCCAATTCATTTTCAACAGCTTTAAGGTCAGCATCCATTTGCTGGAGTTTTGTTAAAACCGGAGGAAATTCTTCTATTAAAATGGCATAATTATCAATCATGGTTTGAGTTGGGTCGGAGGTTGTGCTCCACAATCCCCAAATTACATCCTGAATTCTGTTGTTTAAAGGAACTTTGGTTGGTGGAACTTCTTCCCAACTGGCAGCTGCCTCTGGTCCATTCAACAAGAAGAATAAATCGTCGAGGGCTTCATCGGCTTTTTTCACTCTATCGGCCAATTCGCCTCCCAAACCAGGGGTATTGTGGATGGTTTGACGGACAGCTTTAATGCGTTTATCCATGGCTTCCATATACTGCTCGGCACCGTTCATGGCCATCACCAACTCCGACAATTGCCTTTGAAAAGCGACTAAGCTTTCGCGGCCCGATGCTGGTAAAGTGGTGTTTTGTAACGCAACAACATTGAATTCCACTGATCCGGCAAGCTGTTTGGTTTCGCCGCCGAAAACCTGCTCCAGGCTTACGGAGTACTTTCCTGGTAAAACAGGAAATCCCCAGTTATTATTGTTGGATGTGGGCTCAAATTCTTCGGCTCTGATATGCGAAAAGCCATTATACTGCAGATTCCAGGTCATTCTGTTTAGGCCTTTGGAAGGCTTGGAGTAGATTTGTTTCACAAGATTTCCAGCACCATCCTTGATGTTAAATATAACATAAGCAGCCAATTGGCGCTCTTCAGTCTTCAGCTCTTCGGGAGTGGGTTGGTGTATTTTTTCTCCCGCTTCAAATTGCTCCTGTTCTTTTTTAATCCTGTCCTGTTTTATGGTTTTAGGCACATCTTTAATGTAATAGGTAAATACAGCACCAAACTCCGGATTCTGACCATAATATGGCATGCTTCCCTGACCATATTTGGCATCGGTTTGCTGGAACATCAGTGCATTGGCTATGGGGAAAATATAAGCTTCCTTATCAAAGAATGAATTATTGATTTCTCTCAGCGGAGAATAATTGTCAATAATATAAAATCCGCGGCCAAAAGTGGCAATCACCAAATCGTTTTCCGATTGTTGAAGAGCAATATCACGAACAGCTACATCGGGAAGACCACTACCCAGTTTTTTCCACTCAAGTCCGCCGTCCACGCTGAAATGACAGGCAAATTCAGTTCCCACAAATAATAAATCAGCGGTTACGAAATCCTGCTCAATGGTATAAACAGGTCCATTTTCCGGCAAGTTTGAAGAGATTGAAGTCCAGCTCCTACCTTTATCCACCGATTTCAATACATAAGGTTTAAAATCATCCGCTTTCAGATTGTAGAAAGTAGCAAATACCACATTGGCATCGAAGCGTGAAGGGCGAATATCGCTCACATAGGTATATTCGGGAACACCGGGGAAGCTGCTGATTTTGGTCCAGTTTTTTCCATCGTCTTCGGTAACCTGAATAAGCCCATCATCAGTTCCTGCAAAAACAAGTCCTTTTTGAACAGGCGATTCAGCCAAAGCAACAATGGTTCCCCACTGCGAAGTGGAAATATCTTTCACCACAGCATTCGAAGGCCAGTATTTTCCCATGATGGGGAACTGGTTTCTGTCTTCGTTGCGGGTTAAATCGTCGCTGATGGTTTCCCAGCTCTGACCTCTGTTGGTACTCTTAAACACCTTATTGGCAGCCATATACAAGGTTTGGCCATTGTGTGAGCTCAAAATCATAGGGGCATCCCAGTTCCAACGGAAAGTTAATTCGTCTTTTTTGGGTTGGGGTTTGATATAGCTGCTTTCTCCCGACTTTTTATCGTAACGGTAAACATTACCATATTGATATTCTGAGTAAACAATATTTGGGTCGTTGGGGTCGATGGCTTGCCAAAATCCATCACCACCCAAAGTGGTTATCCATTCTCCTTCGGTAACGCCGCGGGAGCTGGTGGTTTGGTTGGGGCCGCCAAAGCTGTTATTATCTTGTGTTCCACCAAAAACCCAGTAAAAAGGCTTGGTATTATCAACAGCAACGCGATAAAATTGAGTTACAGGCAAATTCGATTTAAAAATAAAATTCTTGCCACCATCGTAGGTTTCATAAACACCACCATCGCTGCCAATGAGAAAATGTTTGGTGTTATTTGGGTTAATCCAAAGGGCATGGTCATCCACATGGCGATTATTATTGCCTAAGCTTTTCCAGGTTTTTCCGCCATCGAGCGAAACCTGCGAAATTGTTTCCACAGAATAAATGGTATTCACATCTTTAGGATCGGCATAAATCTCGTTATAATATTGTCCACCACCATTGTGATCGCTCATTTTTTGAAACGAAGCACCGCGGTTGGTCGATCTGTACACACCACTTTCCTTATCCTGAGCTTCGATGATTAAATAGATATAGTTTCTGTCGACTGGGGAAATAGCAATTCCCATTCCGCCCACATGTCCACCAGGCAACCCTTTGGTAATTTTTTTCCAGGTTTTGCCGGCATCTTTCGAAACATGCAATCCCGATTCCGGACCACCACCGATTTTTGAGAAACCGGTGCGACGGCGTTGCTCAGAAGTAGCATAAACCACTTGAGAATCAACAGGATCGAGCACAACATTATTAACACCGGTGTTCTCACTGATATTCAGTACTTTTTCCCAGTTTGTTCCGCCGTCGGTGGTTTTATAAAGCCCTCTGTCGCCACCCGAACCCCACACCGAGCCTTCGGCAGCCACATAAACTATATTGCTGTTGTTGGGGTCAATGGCTATCATGCCAATCTGGCGGCTGTCTGTTAATCCCATATTGATCCAGGAATCGCCACCGTCTTCCGATTTATAAACCCCATTACCATAGCCCAAAGCTCTTTGGTGATTGTTTTCGCCGGTTCCAAGCCAAAGCACCTGTGCGTTGTTCGGATCTATGGTTATACAACCCATGGAATAAGCTCCATAATTATCGAAGATAGGTGACCAGGTGGTACCATTATTGGTAGTTTTCCACACATGTCCTGAGGCTGATGCCACATAATATTCGTTAATATTTGTTGGGTTTACGGCAAAATCTGCAATACGACCCGAGGTAAAGGCTGGACCAATGCTTCGCCAGTTTAAGCCTAATTGTGCTTGTTCGAGCGCTGATTTTTTGGGTTCATCCTTCTCTTTCTTAGCGGCTTGTGAATTCGCCGAAACCAGAAGTCCCACCAAAAGAGCCCCTGATAACGCTAATCTTTGTAAATGATTAATCATGATTGATGTTTTTAAATGAATAAAGAATTCTGTTCGGGCTTTGCAAATATGAATTAGAATAGTCAAAATTAAAAAATAATCGGAGCTATCATAAAACCCGTTAAAACTCGTTTAAGGGTTGGTAAATCTGCTATATTTGCTGCAAATAGGTCTTCATGAATAAGATTTCAACAGTAATTTTTGCTTCATTAATTCTGGTTAATTTATTGTTTTATAACAAGATAACTGCTCAGGACATGAGTCCTTTGCAAATATTATCTAAAGATATCCTGAGCGAGTTTACCGATGAAAATAAGCTGGTTCTCAACGAGAAAATGTTAGACGAGGTGCAAAAACTTCTTCAAAAGAGCCCAATGATTGAGTCATTGGATTCTACCACCTTGTTAAAGGAAGTAATCAGCGACGATAAAAAAGTGCAAATTATCACCTGGGCACTTCAGTTTCAGGATCAATGGGAGTATTATGGGTTTCTGAAAAGCTATAATGAATCGAAGAAGACTTTTGTAGTGATGGATTTGGTGCCTGCACCATTGGAAAATACTTCCATTAAAAAAGAAACTTTTACTCAAAATAACTGGCCGGCAGGGGTTTATTATAAAATTATTGAAAACGAGCATAACAATAAAACCATTTACACCCTTTTTGGCTGGATAGCCAATAGTGGCGAAACCGCCCATAAATTCTTAGATGTGATGATATTAAACCGAAACGGTGAGCCAGGTTTCAGCAAGGCAGGTATCTTTAATTATCAGGGGAATCAACTGGGGAGAATTGTCTTTTCCTATCATTTTCAAAGCCGGTTTTTACTGGATTATGGCGTTTATGAGTACTCGGAGAAAACCTGGAATTCTAGAAAGAAAAGATATGATATTCAAGATTTTAAAGGCAGTTTGATTGTTTTTGACGAATTGATACCCATGTATCCTGACCTTGCGGATTATAAAGATTTTATGGTTCCATCGGGTCATAAAATCAATGCCTTTATGTTCGAAAAAGGGAAATGGAAATTTAAAGAAGATGTGGATGCACGCAATAGAAAACAAAAAGAAAAAAAGCGCAGTGTACCGGGTCTTGAACTCATAAAACCCAACGAATAAATTCTATATTTGCTTAACAAAACTCAATTAATAAATTTCGACAACCTAACAAAAACAAATATTATGAAAAAAGTAAGTATGAAACCTATTTTAATTTTGGTGATTGCCTTTATGGCGCAATCGCTGTTTGCACAAAAAGCCGCAGATAAAATTCTTGGTCAGTGGTTTAACGAAGAGAAAGATGGCAAAGTAGAGATTTACAAACAGGGTGATAAATATTTTGGAAAGCTTGTTTGGCTCAAGACCCCGCTCGATGTTAATGGTAAACCCAAATTAGACAAAGAAAATCCCGATGCCAAATTAAAAACCAGAGCATTAGAAGGATTGGTATTGTTGACAAATTTTGTTTTCGATGGCGATGATGAATGGGAAGATGGTGAAATTTATGACCCCAAAAGTGGAAAGACCTACAGTTGTTATATGGAGTTCGACAGACCCGATGTATTAATAATAAAAGGATATATTGGGGTAAAATGGATTGGTAAAACTACCTATTGGACCAAGGCGAAATAAAAAAAAAGGCTTCAATTGAAGCCTTTTTTTTTAGTTTTTATATTTTTAGAATTTTCCCCACAACAAGGAGTGCTTTCTGCCGCCTCCGCCACCAAAACTACCAAAGGCATAACTGAAGCCAATATTCATAAATAAGTAGTGATCATTCGATTCGCCAATAATCTTAGCATCTACATCGTCTGAATTTAGAAAATGATAATCAACACCAATATGTAAGCTAGCATCGTCGGTCATGTAATACTGAATACCAGCCCCTAAAACATAACTCATGGCTTTTCCAATGGCAGCATATCCGGTTTGACTCAATAAGGTATCGTTGTTTATATCAGTAAGATAAGAGCTATAGCGCATTAAGCCCAATCCCCCCTGAATATAGAAATGCCATTTATCGACTCTGTATTTTTTACCGCGCAATAACTGGTTCATATTCAAACGAACGCGGCCTCCATAATCGTAGAAACTTGCTCTGAATCTCTGGTCTTTGATATAATCGCGGCTCTCGAGCCGACCCAGATTCATCTGAAGGACAAGAGTTATAGGGCCAAAACCTTTGGAAAACCAACCATTACCAACAAAACTTAAAGATTGGGGAATGATGATAAATCGGTTATCGTTATGTTCATTCAGGTCACCTATGTAGGCGGTTGGACCCAATCCAACTCCAACAGCCCAGGGGCCTCCCCAATCCATGTGTTGGGAATATCCTTTCGAGTTAACAAAAAGGAGAAATGGAACAAAAACTAAGTAGAATAATAATTTTTTCACAACTTAAAACTTAATAACACACATAAATAAAGTAATATATCGAATTCTCTTTAACGGGATTATTTCAATATTGTTACAATTTTTTTTATTTCTTCACCTTCTTCAAACTAAAAATATTCATCGGATTCGGTGTGAATCCCTGAATATCAATTTGCGAAAAACGAACAACATCATCATAATAAAGAGGTATTACTGATGCGTTTGCTATAATAATACTGTCCATCATTCTGTAAGCGGCGAATTTACTTTCAATTGAATATGCAAAGTTAATATTTTTTAAAAGAGAATCATAGGCATCTGAATTAAAATGCGTATAATTTGGGCCATTGGGTGAAAAAAAATCACTTCCGAAGAGAATAAAGTAGTTTTCGGCATCGGGATAATCTGCAACCCAGGATGCTCTGAAGAGGTTTACCTTGTTGTTTGCGACCATTTCGCGCAACGCAGCCCATTGATTCAGAGCTATTTCCGTTTCAATACCAAATCTGCTCCACTCATGTTGAACAAACTTTACAATGTCGATGGATTTATTGGTTGCCGCAATACTGATAACAGAAAATTTACTAACATTTAACTCTTTTTTAGCCTGAGCGAACAATTCTTCAGCTTTTTTCGGATTGTAAGCATACCCTTCGGGGCGTGAATACTTATCGGGCCAAAGACCTGTGGGCACCATTCCAAATTCGGCAGGCTGACCAATATTTTTCAATAGATAGCGTGTCATTTTGCGTCGGTCGATGGAATAATTAAGTGCCTGCCGGAAGGCTAAATTTTTCAGTGGGCTGTTTTTTACCAGTGGCGAATTTGTATCTGCAAGAATTCCAATATATTCGGTATTTAAATAAGGTGTTTTCTGCAAATGAAACCGCCCTCTGTATTTCTCAGCCAATTGACCATCTTCGGTAAGTAGTTCATCTTTTAAGGCAGGTGAAATGCCGCTTACAAAATCAATTTTATTTTGAAGAAACAGCAGAAACTCCGATTGGCGGTCAATCAGAAAAAATATATTCACTGCATCGAGAAATGGATATGGTTTTTCGAAATAGTCCGGGTTTTTTAAATAAACAAGCTTTAAGCCTTCTTCCCAAAATTTAAACATAAATGGCCCAGTGCCCACCGGATTCTTTCTGAAATCGGTTCCATAGTATTCTACCGCTGCAACCGGAATCACACTACAGTATTTCATGGTTAGAATAGAAAGAAATGGCGAATAGGGAGTTTTGAGTTTGATTTGAAAAACCGAATCGTTAGGCGCAAAAAAGCCCGAATCGTTCCAGGTTGTATCTACTTTATCGAAAATCCAAAGCCCCGGAGAAGCTATTTTGGGGGCTAAAATACGGCGAAAGGAATAAACAAAGTCCTGAGCTTTAACTGCTCTGGTTTCCATGGAGCCAAAGCAAACATTTTTATGAAAATACACATCGCCACGCAAATCGAAAGTATAGGTTAGGAAATCTTCGGAAATACTCCAATTATGGGCAATGGCGGGAACAATATTCATATTTTCGTCGAGTTGCACCAGACCATTATACAGTTGTTCGCAGGCATTAATTGTGGCGAGGTCTTTGGTATAGGCGGGATCGAGAGTACCTATGCCATTGGCTTCGTTATAGCTAAACACAGACTTTTCGGGCTCTTGACTGCGATGCTGACAAGCCATAAAAAAAAACAGGCCTCCGATAAAAAGGCCTGAATTAATCAGCAAGGGAAAATATCTATTCCTCGTCTTCCAGTTTAACATGTGCCCAGTTTTGACCTTTTCTGATTCTGTTTAACTGAGTGTGTGTTATTCCAAATTCCTTGGCAATCTGATACAGTCGCACGTTACCGCGTTTTATTTTCATTTTCAAACGCAAAACGTCGGCTTCGGTAAGTTTGGAATTGTTGATGCGGCCTTTACGAGCAGCATGAGAAGCCATAATTCTTGGATTCGACATGTTGTGTTCGGTCATATCTATTCTCGAAACCCATTTCAAATTCTTATAATAGTTATTTCCTTTATCGTGATCGAGGTGGATAATAAATTCCTGATCATCAACTGGTGAGCCGATAAATACTTCTGCTACCAACCTATGAACGATTTTTTTAATCTTATTATCCCATCCATCGGCCGATTTAAACCACATGAAATATTTATATCCCCGAACGGAAGACTGTTTCATTATTTTGAAATCGTCGAGTTTGGGATACCAGTGGCGCAATCTGCCATAATTTGAAATTTCATAAATTTCGTCAGCTTTCAAACCTTCGAAGTTAAGTCTTACCCATACTTCAGGTTCTTTTTCTAAAATTTCCTCAGCCATAATAATTAATTTTTGTTATACATTTGTCTACGATGTGAGTGCCCGATTAATATAGTATATATACCCTCTTGATGTAACTAAGAGAACACTTCAACGGAACAAATATAGATAACTTTTTATTAAATCAAAATGGATTTAAAAATTAAAACGGCCAGATTAAGTGTTTTTTCAAATACTTTTCTAATTATTATTAAACTTATTGCGGGTTTAATGTCGGGATCGGTGAGTATTCTATCGGAGGCCATCCATTCCGGCATTGATCTAATAGCTTCAGCCATAGCACTTTTTGCTGTAAAGATATCATCACGCGCACCTGATAAGAAGCATCCGTATGGTCATGGAAAGTTTGAGAATATTAGTGGCGTGGTGGAAGGATTACTCATATTTATTGCAGCATTCTGGATTATTTACGAAGCTGTCCATAAGCTCATTCATCCCACTGAAATTAAAATGTTTTTGCTGGCCGGCAGTGTAATGCTGGTTTCTACTGTGGTGAATTATTTTGTAAGCAAGCGTATTTACAAGGTTGCCAAGGAAACCGACTCCATAGCTTTGGAAGCCGATGGTCTTCATTTAAAAACCGATGTTTACTCTTCGTTGGGTGTGGGCTTGGGAATGATATTTATATGGATAACCGGGTGGCATTTTTTCGATCCTGTTTTTGCCATCATCGTGGCACTGTTTATTATGAAAGAATCATTCGATTTGGTGAGTACCGCTTTTAGTCCCCTGCTCGACGAGCAAGTGAGCGATGACGAATATTTAGCTTTGGAATCGTTGGTAGAGCAATGGACTGACGAAAAAAATGTTTCGTATAAAAACTTAAGAAGCCGAAAAAGTGGCCCCACTTTAATCATCGACTTCACTCTCCTTGTTCAAAGCGAAATGACCGTATTGTATGCCCATGAGATCTGCGATGGTATTGAAGCCCAGCTGTCGTCACATTATTCCGAACCACTGATAAACATTCATGTTGAACCCATTAAATAGTATTACAGAAGTATTTTAATGCCAATTTTGGCATATTGAACCACCTGCTGTATATTTGCCACAAACAATTTTCTATGAAGTACTACATAACGGCAGTTCTATTGTTCTTTTCTTTGTTTGCACACTCCCAATCCGCCGCTAAAAAAGCTTGGGTTGATTCAGTATATCAGCAACTTACCTTAAAAGAGCGCTTTGCACAATTGCTCATGGTACGCACAAATCATCCCAATAAACCCTATTTCCCCGAAATTGATTCCTATATCAGAGATTATAATATTGGTGGCATTTGTTTTTTCGCCAACGGGCCTCACCAACAGCTTGAGCAGACCCGGAAATGGCAATCGAATGCAAAAGTTCCACTGCTCGTAGGAATTGATGGCGAATGGGGGCTCGGAATGCGTTTGGATAGTACAATGATTTACCCTTTCCAGATGACTTTAGGCTCTATAGTTCACGACTCCATGATTTATGAAATGGGCCTGCAAATTGGAAAAGAATGTAAGCGCATGGGTATTCATCTGAATTTTGCCCCTGTGGTCGATATCAATAATAACCCCAATAATCCGGTTATTAATTCCAGAAGCTTTGGCGATGACCCCCAAAATGTTGCCCGTAAAGGAGCACTTTATATGCATGGCCTGCAGGATGCTGGAATTATTGCCACTGCAAAGCATTTCCCTGGTCATGGCGATACAGGCAGCGACTCACATTTAACCTTGCCAGTGATTTCGCACAGCAAAGCGCGCCTCGATTCGGTTGAACTGGTCCCTTTCAGGCAATTGATTTCCGAAAACTTAATGGGTGTTATGGTGGCGCATTTATATATTCCTGCCCTTGAGAAGGAACAAAACTTAGCTTCGACCCTATCCCCTGCCATTATAACCGGATTGCTTCAGAAAGAAATGGGATTTAGGGGATTAATTGTTACCGATGCCCTCGATATGCAGGGTGTTACCAGGTACTTTCCTTCGGGAGAAATTGAAGTTCGTGCCATGCTTGCCGGAAACGATATTCTGCTTTTACCCGAAAATGTTCCCGCCGCCATCAATGGCTTGGTAAAAGCGCATGAAAGTGGCAGAATATCGGATGAACTTTTGGAAATCAAATGTAAAAAAATCCTCTCCTACAAATACGACCTGGGGTTAAATAAAAAGCCAGTATTGGAAGCCAAAAACCTAAACGCAGACCTGAACAGCTCCCACGCCAAAGCGCTCAAAGAAAAACTCTTTCAAAATGCTATTACACTGATAACCAACGATAGACTATTGCCATTTCCATCATTTGAAGCAAAAAAACTGGCCATCGTGAATTTTGGCTGGACTAAAAAAAACAGCTTTGACCGGTATGCAAAAAAATATACCGAAGCTTCTTATTTTTATATCAACAGCAAATTAAATACCCACGATATCGATTCTATTTCCATGGTTCTGAAGTCTTACGAAGTGGTTGTTTTTAATCTGGGTAAAACAAGCATTTTCCCCCAAAAATCTTTTGGTATTCAAACCACTCATATTCAGCTTATTGACAAGGTTAATTTAACCCAGAAATGCGTGGTCAATTTTATGGGAAGTCCTTTGGCTATTGCAAAGTTTTTTCCTGCTTTTTCAACCTACGAAGCCTTTATTTTATCACATCAGGACAATATGATAACCCAAAAATTATCGGCCGAAATGATATTTGGAGCCTTGCCTTTTTTGGGGAAACTTCCTTTGTCAGTATCCCCGGAATTCAAAGCGGGGTTTGGTCTAACGGCTCCCGTCAGACAGGTTATTCGGTTTGGAGCAGCTGAAATTGAAGGCGTTGATGGTGCCGGAATGGAAGAGAAAATAGACGAAATTGTAATTGACGCCATTAAAAAAAAAGCATTTCCCGGATGTCAGATTGTTGTTGCGCGACACGGTAGCATTATATTTCAAAAATCCTATGGCTTTCATACCTACGATTCGCTGATAGCAGTTAGCGACGAAAGCATCTACGATATTGCGAGTTTAACCAAAGTTGCTGCCAGTGTGCCCATGCTCATGCATCTGACCGACCAAAAACAAATTCATATGGATTCCACGGTGGGTTGCTATTTACCCTACCTCAGGCATACCGATAAAAACAAGCTGACGCTTAGAAATATTTACACCCATCAGGCACAATTGAAAGCATGGATACCATTTTACCTGGAGAACATAAATGATGCCGGCCAACTCGACACCACCTGTTACAGCCGGCAAATGAACGAATTATATCCTGTGAGAGTGGCAGACTGCCTTTTTATTGTGGATGGTTACCACCAGAAGATTTACAATTCCATTGCTTCAAGCGAATTGAGAAAAGAAAAAGAGTATAAATACAGCGATTTAGGATATTATTGGGTTCCACAGATTGTTGAAAATCATTTGAATGAACGATTCGACAAAGCTTTGGAAAATCAGTTTTATTCCCCTTTGAACATGCATCATACCTGTTTTCTTCCACGAAATTATTTCGATCTGAACCAAATAGTCCCCACCGAAAACGATACAATATTTCGCAAACAATTGGTTCACGGAGATGTGCACGATCAGGGGGCAGCTATGCTGGGCGGTATTTCCGGACATGCCGGATTGTTTTCAACAGCTGAAGATTTGGCCATCCTTTTTCAAATGTATTTGCAACAGGGGTTTTATGGCGGAAGAAGATATATTGAAGCTGAGACCGTTAAAGAATTTACAAGATATCAGTTTGATGGAAATAAAAACCGCAGGGGAATTGGATTCGATAAGCCTCTTAAAAATTACACACCGAATGGTCCTGTTTGTCAGGGTGCTTCCACAAAAAGTTTTGGACATAGTGGTTTTACCGGAACCTATGTCTGGGCCGACCCTGCGGAGGATTTAATATTTGTCTTTCTTTCGAACAGAGTATATCCATACAGCAGTAATCTGCTGTTGAGTAAGTTAAATGTGCGAACAGAAATACACCAGGAAATCTATAATTCCATTACCACACATAAATCGAAATGATTTTTATAACTTCGCAATAAACCCTGCCGACCATGGTAAAAATAATCGAAACACCCCGCGATGCCATGCAAG
The DNA here is from genome assembly GCA_020718205.1 of Draconibacterium orientale. GTDB lineage: Bacteria > Bacteroidota > Bacteroidia > Bacteroidales > UBA12170 > UBA12170. The sequence goes on along the minus strand of DYSN01000019.1, from coordinate 32,903 downwards.
GCATTCAAACCATGATTCCCACTTCGAAAAAAGTGGAGTTTCTGAATGCTCTGCTAAAGGTGGGGTTCGACACCCTCGATTTTGGAAGTTTTGTTTCACCAAAAGCAATCCCACAAATGAAAGATACCGCTCAGGTGGTGGAGCAATTGGATCTTTCTGATACTAAAACCAATCTCCTTGCTATTATTGGCAATAAGCGTGGAGCTGAAATGGCCAGCAATTACCCCATTATCAAATATTTGGGTTATCCATATTCCATTTCCGAATCGTTTTTACGATTGAATATCAACAGCAATTTTGAGAAATCGTTGGCCGAAGTATCTGAAATTCAGAATATTTGCACTAAGAACAATCAGGAGTTGGTCATTTATATTTCCAATGCTTTTGGTAATATTTATGGCGACCGATGGGATGCAGAAATTGTGGTTGAACATGTTGAGAAACTTAAAAACATGGGTATTGGTATTATTCCGCTATCCGATACATCGGGCATTGGAACTCCCGCAGCAATTAAGCTGGCATTTCAGGCGGTGATTGACCAATTTCCGGAAATTGAATTTGGCGCTCATTTACATACCCACCGCAAAAACTGGCATGAAAATGTATCAGCTGCTTATGATGCAGGATGCCGCCGATTCGATGCAGTTATTAATGGTTTGGGTGGTTGTCCTATGACCGGCAAAAAACTTGTTGGCAATTTGCCAACCTTCGATTTATTGAGATTTCTGGATGAAAAAAATGAGCCTTATCACTTAAATATGAGTGCTTTGAATCACGCTATCTTTCTCGAAGCTTCAACTTTTCCGCTTGTAATAAATGGGAATCTATAAGGATAAATGGGACCTTTATTACAAAAAAATTCCCTATTTCAAATGCAATAGCAACTGGTTAAACTTTTCTTCGTTACCCAAATTGCCATCGAGCCAATGAATTACAAACCCCTGTTTTTCCATTCTTCTAAACCAGGTCATTTGTCTCTTCGAAAATTGATGAATGGCTGTTTCCAATCGTCTAAACATTTCATTATACCCTATTTCTCCTGCAATATACTGGGTTACAAAGCGATACTCGAGACCATAAAATTTTAATTGTTCTTTGGTAACTCCTTTGTTCAAGAGCCCATGAACTTCGTCTAACATGCCATTTTTCAGGCGGAAATCGAGTCTTTCCGTAATTCGGTGAATGACCACCCGCCGATCGAAATCAATGCCAAATATTTCTGTTTCAATCTTTGGAAAGCTCAAATCCAATTCGGGGTGATTCTGATAGTAGGTTTGTATTTCTAAGGCTCTCAGCAATCGATCCCTGTCAGACGTATCGGTGGTATTGTGTAATGCCTTTAATTCCTGAAGAATGGCTTCCAATTCCAGATCACTCATGGGAGCCAAATTCTCTCTAAGCTCTTGATTTAATGGAACATTGATCAATTTATAGCCTTTCAATACCGATTCAATATACATGCCCGTTCCACCGCATAGAATAGGGAATTTCCCATTGAGTTCTATTTTTTCGAAGGCATTAAGGAAATCCTTTTGAAATTCGAACACATTATATTCGTATCCGGGCTCAACAATATCAATTAAATGATACGGAATCTGAACTCCATGATACTCATAATCAGCTAAATCTTTACCGGTTCCAATATCCATGCCTTTATAAACCTGCCTGGAATCGGCCGAAATTATTTCTCCGTTTAATTGTGAAGCCGCATAAACTGCAAAGCTAGTTTTGCCTGTAGCAGTCGGACCTAAAATAGTTATCATAGGGTCAAAGTATAGGGTTATTTTTAAGTAGATTATCTTCTAATTTTACCAATTCTTCTCTTATTGTTGTCATAGACGATATGGTTAATAATTGATTGTCAAAGGTTAATGTAGAAAAAAACGATGCAAAATCTGAATTATTGCGGGAGAAATGATTTAGGTTTTCCCATAAGTCGTGCTCATCGCCTTTAGAGAATTTAGGTTGAGCATCTTTGAGAAACTGAAGTATGCGCAGGCCATCGGTTAATTCGTGGCAAGCCCGCACAAATCGCTCTTTCGCTGGATGATTCTTCTTCAGCAAATTCCAAATCTGTTCATTTTTTGATTGTTTTTCGATGAACGACTTCATGGGAAAATCAATTTCCTTGCTAAATAACTCTTCGAAGGCATCAAACGAATTTTTAATTTGCTCAAAAAGTTCGGTGGAATAAAAGGGATAGGAACGCCAATCGCCCCTATTTCCTTTAATCATAGCAGGGCCGGTACCAAAATTTACGCGATCGGAAAAACGTGCCTGCGGATATATTTTCACGGGATTATAACGGCTCACAACCCCCAGCTTCTTTAAATATTGAATGAAATAGAAATCTTCTCCACTCAATTTGGGCGCAATGCCTCCCATTTTACGGTATTGATGGGCAGTTGTGGCCATTCCCGAACCCATGGCAGTAAAGGCGAAAGGATTATCAATCAATAACATATTGATATGATAAACCCGCATATAGAGTTCGTAACGAAGAATGGAAATATCTTCTGCAATCCTGCCTGTTAGCTTGTGGTAATAGGGATTGGTGTGCCCAATGACCCGCGAATCGCTAAAAATTTCGGCCAATGACAACAAATAGTTAGGCGGATAGTAAGTATCGGCATCCACTGATAAAATGATATCGTTGGCCTCAGCATTTGCCGATGCCAGATCCATGGCAGTTTTTCGTGCCCAACCTACTCCGTAATTTTTTCCAGACCAGCCATTGCCCTTCGACGATTTGTCAACCACAGAAACCGGAAATTCATGGTATTCAATAAGCCTTTGTAATGATTTTTGATTGTTTAAGCAAATCTGCTTTTTATCTTCCCTATCCCACCAGTTATCGGGCTGATTGACACAAACGTAAAGTGAAAAATTGGGATACGATTGTTGTTGTATGACGTGTAAAAATGAGTCGATATTCTCAAACTCATTCAAAACAGGAAGGCAAATATGAATTTTAGGATTCAACTTGGTATCAAAAAACTAAATGTATTTATCAATGGTTTCGGCTTGAAGGTATTTCTTTAAATCGTGGGTTACGCGATGAATAATGCCTCCCATTAAGCATTTATCGAAAGGACAAATGGGTCGTTCCAATGGACAGCCTTGTATTTCAATGGGTCCTTCGATACTCTCGTAAATATCATAAAGAGTAAGTTCATTGGCCGGTCTTTTCAATTTAAATCCGCCGGTTGGTCCACGGCTGCTGGTAACTATTCCTTGTTTCCCAAGACGTTGCATAACTTTGGCCAGATGATTTCTGCTGGCAGCGGTAGCATCGGCAATCTGATTAACATTGATGAGTTTGTCGCTGGATGCAATGAGCACAACAGCATGAATAGCTAAAGATGCTGCTTCTGATATAGTTACTACTTTGGACATTTGGTTGTATTTGGTTGCAAATTTAACAATTATCGGTTTATTCGCTATACAAGTTTCTAATTTAGAGCTATTTCAGATAAAAAATACCTGAATACATAAATATAAAAACGATGGTGATGTTTTTGCACCTACCATCGTTTTAATTTCGTGCCAATTTATTTGGCATTTTGAAGTTTTATCAGATTCAAAGCACTTCCGGCCTTAAACCATTCTATCTGATTTTGATTATAAGTATGATTTACAGCAATCTCATTCTTTGTGCCATCGGTATGATTTAAAACAACTGCAAGCTGTTTGCCGGGAGCGAATTCTGTTAAACCGAGGATGTCGATCTGGTCATCTTCTCTGAATAACTCATAATCGGCGGGATTGGCAAATGTAAGCGCCAGCATCCCCTGTTTTTTCAGGTTGGTTTCGTGAATACGGGCAAAAGAACGAACCAAAACTGCTTTTACGCCCAAATTGCGGGGTTCCATGGCAGCATGTTCGCGGCTGGAACCTTCTCCATAATTCTCGTCACCTACAACTATACTTCCCATTCCGGCGGCTTTATAGGCACGTGCGGCAGCTGGAACAGCCATAATTTCACCATTTATTTGATTTACAACACTGTTGGTTTTCTCCCCAAAATAATTTACGGCACCAATCAACATATTATCCGAAATATTATCTAGATGTCCTCTGTATCGCAACCAGGGTCCTGCCATGGAAATATGATCGGTGGTACATTTTCCTTTGGCTTTAATCAACAGTTTCATGCCTTCCATATCGTTTCCGCTCCAGGACTCAAAAGGGGTAAGAAGTTGTAAACGCTGAGAATCCGGATTCACAAATACTTCGATGGAACTGCCATCGGCAGCTGGAGCCTGATAACCATTATCGTCCACAGCAAAGCCTTTGATTGGAAGCTCATCGCCGGTGGGAGGATTCAACATCACTTCTTCGCCATTTTTATTTATCAGCTTGTCTTTGAGCGGATTAAAGGCCAAATTTCCACTTATTGCAATGGCTGCAACCATTTCGGGCGAAGTAACAAATGCATAGGTATTTGGATTTCCATCGGCGCGTTTGGCAAAATTTCTATTGAAAGAATGGACTATTGAGTTTACTTTTTGTGCTTCGGCCCCTGCCCTTTCCCATTGACCAATACAAGGTCCACAGGCATTGGTGAATAGGGTCGCATTCAAATCTTCAAAGATTTTAATGATTCCATCGCGCTCAGCAGTAAATCTAACTTGCTCAGAACCAGGATTAATACCAAATTCAGCTTTGATTTCCAAACCATTGTCGAGAGCTTGTTTGGCAATGCTGGCAGCACGGGCCAAATCTTCGTAGGAGCTGTTGGTACAGCTGCCAATGAGCCCCCATTCCACTTTCAAAGGCCATCCATTGGCTTCGGCTTTTTCACGCATCTGACTTACAGGTGTAGCCAAATCGGGAGTAAAAGGCCCGTTTAAATGGGGCTCCAGAGTGTCGAGATTAATTTCGATAATCTGATCGAAATATTTTTCCGGGTTGGCATATACTTCCGGATCGGCGGTTAAGTGTTCCTTAACAGCATTGGCCATATCGGCCACATTGCCTCTGTCAGTAGCTCTCAAATAGCGTTCCATGCTTTCGTCGTAGCCAAAAGTAGATGTTGTGGCACCAATTTCTGCGCCCATATTACAAATGGTTCCTTTTCCGGTGGCCGATAAATTGATGGCTCCATCGCCAAAATACTCGACAATGGCACCGGTACCGCCTTTAACAGTAAGTATTCCAGCCACTTTAAGGATAATATCTTTGGCGGCTGTCCAACCGTTGAGTTTTCCGGTAAGCTTTATACCAATCAGTTTCGGGAATTTAAGTTCCCAGGGCATTCCTGCCATAACATCCACTGCATCGGCTCCACCAACTCCAATGGCAATCATTCCCAATCCGCCGGCATTCACGGTGTGCGAATCTGTTCCAATCATCATTCCCCCGGGGAAAGCATAATTTTCGAGTACCACCTGATGGATAATTCCGGCTCCGGGTTTCCAAAAGCCAATGCCATATTTGTTCGACACCGATTCGAGGAAATTATAGACTTCGTTATTTTTATTGATGGCATCCTGCAAATCTTTATCGGCGCCCAGTTTGGCCAAAATTAAGTGGTCCGCATGAACTGTTGAAGGTACAGCTGCCGTTTTTTTACCCGCTTGCATAAACTGTAAAAGCGCCATTTGAGCTGTTGCATCCTGCATGGCTACTCTATCGGGGTTAAAATCGACATAGGATTTTCCACGTTCAAAAGCTACCTGAGCCAATCTAGTGTCGAGGTGTGAATAAAGAATTTTTTCGGTGAGAGTTAAGGGACGACCAACCACATTTCGGGCGGCTTCTACTCTTTCGGCCATGCGGGCATAAACGCCTTTAATCATTTCAATATCGAATGCCATATAAATAAGTTTTTTTAGGTTTTTTTGTTTTAGGTTGCTGTAATTCGAGCAGCGCAAAAGTAATCATTTGGTAAAAATTACCGGCAATCGGTATCTATAATTATTCTTATTTAAAGCGAATTAAAACAAGGCTTCAAAAGCTTTTTGGCAAATAACTTAAATATGTTTTACTTTTGCCAAAAACAAGTATAATCAATATGTCTGTTAGAAAAGCATTAGAAGATAGCATCAGGCTAAAGCAACAGGTTTTGAGTGATGTGGATATGTTGTTGAACCTGGAAGTATTGGCCGAAAGGATTACAGCAAGTTTTAAAAAGGGCGGACGGGTATATTTTTGCGGAAACGGCGGTAGCGCTGCCGATGCTCAGCATTTGGCTGCCGAATTGAGTGGACGCTACTATTATGACAGACCACCTTTGGCAGCCGAAGCTCTGCATGTAAATACATCATACATCACCGCAGTGGCCAACGATTACAGCTATGACGAAATCTATGCCCGCTTGTTTATAGCATTTGGTCAGCCTGCCGATGTGCTCGTTGGGCTCTCGACCAGTGGCAATTCGCAAAATGTAATTCGCGCTTTTGAAGAAGCCAGAAAAAAAGGAGTTCTCACCGTGGCTTTCACTGGTATTACCGGTGGAAAAATGAGCGGACTCACCGACATGATTTTTAAAATCCCCAGTACCGATACCCCCAGAATTCAGGAAGTTCATATGATTTTGGGTCATAGTTTATGCGAAATTGTTGAACAAAAAATGTTTCCCCGACCATGATTTTTCAAGCCATCATTTTATTGACCGATTCTGCAAATCCGTCGCTACTCACTCAGGAAATCAATGGGAAGCCATTTCTTCATTATCAACTCAATTTTCTGGTGGAGAATCTCTTCAGAAAAATTGTTTTTGTGGTGGATGAAAAAACGGCTTTTGTGCAAGAAACATTGGGCAGGCGATTTGAGCAAATGGAGCTGGAATATATCAAAGCCGATCCAAATAGCACTCAAGCCGAACAGGTTTATTCAGCATTCTATTATATATCAGATCCTTACGCTTTGGTACTGAATGGCTCTCATTTTTTCAGACTCAATATATCCAAAGCCGATGATTTCAGACGAATGAGAGAGTCGAGAATGCTGGCTATCGGAAAAATTGCTACCAAGGCCGATTTAACTAAAGAAATCATTCAATTGGATTTGCGAGGCCAGATTATGGAAATGAATGGAAAAACTGTGGATTCCGAATCGATATTCTATACCGATACCTGGTTGATTAGCAAGGCCTTTTACCATAAAAATTTCGCTCCGATTACTGGCTCACTGTTTCAATACCTCGTGGATTTTTATAAAGAGACTCCGCTGTTTGCTATGATTTGCCGCCAGTATTTTATAAAAATAAGTAATACAGATGATATTGATTTAGCCAGAAATGAATTTGACGAAAACAATTTCCAATAAAAAATACCTTTTTCTGGATCGTGATGGTGTGATAAACAAACGTATTTACGGAGGCTATATCACCAGGGTTTCTGATTTTGAAATACTTGATGATTTTCTAAAATCTATTGGTTTTCTATCAAACCATTTTAGGAGGATTTTTGTGATAACTAACCAGCAGGGTGTTGGCAAAGGATTGATGGCTCCGGATGATTTAAAAAAAATTCATGAGTTTTTACTTCAGGAAGTTGAAAAATATGGTGGTAAAATCGACGCAATTTATTATTGCACCGATTTAAAAAATGCCCAAAACAATTGTCGTAAACCCGGATTATGGATGGCTGAACAAGCAAAGGCCGATTTTCCAGAAGTTGATTTTAGCGAAAGTATCATGATTGGCGATACAAAAACCGATTTGGAATTTGCAATAAATGCAAATATGATGTCAGTTCTCTTACTTACAGAATATTCAACAGAACAGGAAATCTCTTTAGCAGATAATTGTATTTTTTCTTTAACCGAATTATCTAACCAATTAAATTAAAAGATAATGACAAATACCTTGATTCTAATAACATTTATTGTTTATTCGGTTATATTGTTCATTATAAGTTGGTGGACAGGCCGAAAAGCAACCAACGCCACATTTTTTATTGGCGACAAATCTTCTCCCTGGATTGTGGTTTCCTATGGCATGATTGGAGCTTCGCTAAGTGGAGTTACCTTTATAAGCATCCCAGGAACTGTTGGCGCAGAAGGTTTTAGCTACATGATGATTGTAATTGGTTATTTAATTGGATACTTTGTAATTGCAAATGTGTTGTTGCCCATTTACTATAAGCTTAACCTAACATCAATTTATACGTATTTACATACTCGTTTTGGCATAGTTAGCTATAAAACCGGTGCCATTTTTTTTCTGATTTCCCGCCTAATTGGAGCATCCTTCAGAATGTTTTTGGTTATTTATATTCTTCAGAAATTTATGCTGGATAGTTTGGGCGTTCCATTTATTGTAACCACTTTAGGCTTTGTAGTATTGATTTTAATTTATACTTTTAAGGCAGGGGTAAAAACAATTGTATGGACTGATACCCTCCAAACCACTTTTATGCTTGCATCTCTTATATTCACTATCTTCTATATTTCCAACAGTTTAGACAAAAGTGTCCTGGAACTTTTTCAGGAAATAAATACTAAAGGTTTTACAGATATGGTGGATACCGATTTTAAATCAAAAAACTTTTTTTTAAAACAATTTCTTTCAGGGGCTTTTATCGCTATTGTTATGACGGGCCTTGACCAAGACATGATGCAAAAAAACCTCAGTTGCCGAAATTTAAAAGATGCTCAGAAAAATATGATTACTTTAAGCTGGTTTTTGGTTTTTGTTAATCTAATATTTTTAATTCTTGGTGGTTTTCTATTGTTATATGCAAATACCTATGGTATAAAAATCAGTGGTACCTCTGACAATTTATTTCCAACCCTGGCTCTGCAACATTTTGGCATTATTGGAGCACTTATTTTTATTATTGGCTTAATATCAGCTGCTTATTCAAGTGCCGATGGTGCAATGACCAGTCTAACCACATCTTTTTCTATCGACATTCTTGGTGTTGATCGAAAAAGCAATATTTCTCCTAAAAGAGCTATTCAAATTAGAAAACAAGTTCATTTCGGAACAGCTCTTGTTACAGCTCTTGTGATCTTAGGATACAGCTTGATTAACGATCAGGCTATTATAACCAAACTATTTACAATAGCAGGTTATACCTATGGACCCTTATTGGGGCTGTTCTCTTTTGGTATTTTGAGCAAACGATCGATTAATGATTATTTGGTTCCCCTGATTGCTATTGTTGCTATTTCATTCTCCTATCTGCTAAAAATGATATCCCCACAAATATTTAATGGATATGAAATTGGTTTTGAATTACTTATTATCAATGGATTACTCATGTATTTGGGGTTATGGCTCATCTCTATTAAAAAAACCGACGCTCTATGATTTTTGATATTGAAGTGGCTCAGCCACATCATGCCCACATAATTGCTGATTTTCAGCTTAAAATGGCTCTTGAAACCGAGGGTATTCAATTAGATAAACCCACAGTTTTAATTGCTGTGACGTCTGTTTTTGATTTCCCCGAAAAAGGTAACTATTTTACTGCAAGTATCGATAATACTGTTATTGCCAGTACTTTAATCACTTACGAATGGAGCGATTGGCGCAACAAAACCATTTGGTGGATTCAAAGTGTTTATGTACTTCCCGAATTCCGGCGACGGGGGATTTTTAAACAAATATATAGCCATTTGCAGTCTCTTGTAAATGAGAACCCCGATGTTGTTGGATTGCGTCTCTATGTGGATAAGTCGAATAAAACAGCACAAAAAACCTACGAAAATCTGGGGATGAATGGGCAGCACTATCAATTGTTTGAATGGATGAAGTAGTAAAAAAACAACCCATTCAACAATGGAATATTTGAAATAAACTTATTTTCACACACGAAATACTAATTAGAAATCTCAATAAACGGGTGTTCGATCATCCCTTTTATTAAAAGCAGATGCATCATGATGAAACAAGAAGATATTATAAGCTTAAGAGAGCAAACCAATGGTATGAATCCTAATGAATTGCTCACATTTTTCATAAGTCGTTTTAACGGCAGAATCGCTTTGGCTAGCAGTATGGGCGCCGAAGACCAAATTCTTACCCATTTAATTTGCGAAATCGATAAATCAACACCCATTTTCACCTTAGACACGGGAAGAATTTTCCCCGAAACCTACGATTTGATCGACCGAACCAATAAAAGATATGGTATAAAAATTAAGGTTTATTTCCCCGAATCGTCACAGGTGGAGAATATGGTGAATAGCAAAGGGATAAATCTGTTTTTCGAAAGTATTGAAAACAGAAAACTCTGTTGCCATATAAGAAAAATAAAACCCCTGAAACGAGCTTTTAGCCAGCTTGATGTGTGGATTTGCGGGCTTAGAAAAGAACAATCGGTAACAAGAACCGAGTTAAAAATGGTTGAGTGGGACGAGAATAACGGGTTGATAAAAATTAACCCCTTGATTCACTGGACCGAAGAGCACATGTGGGATTTTATTAAACAAAATAAAATACCCTACAATCGACTTCACGATATGGGATTTCCAAGTATTGGCTGTCAGCCTTGCACCAGAGCCATTGAAAAAGGCGAAGATATTAGAGCGGGAAGATGGTGGTGGGAAAATCCGGAAACAAAAGAATGTGGATTACATGCGCGTTGATTCTTTTGTAATTAATGGCTCAGATTATTGATTATAAGCTCATTCAACCCAGAAACACTGATATCGGATGTCACAAAGTTTAGGTTTCTGATTTCATCAAGTTTGTCGTTTACCAATGGAATTTCTTGTGAAGAAAGGACAAAGACCGGAACATCGTGGTTTAAATGGAATCTATTGCTTAAAAACCAATTTTCATCGCCCGCTTGATAACCCTGAAGAAATGACAGAATTATAAACTGCTGATTGTTAGTGAGAATCGCATGTGCTTCATCATGCTGAAATTGGAGTTTTTTTATTTTTAGACCGTTTCTACGCAGCAAATCTGTCACAAATCCGTCTACAAGGTTTTCATGTGAAATATAGACCCCGGTAACAGGATTATTTTCTTTTCCGGGTGCTTCCAAAGGTTTTGATTTTCTGAACAAAGCCAAATCCTTCGACATCATGCCCTTCTCTAATTTAAGTTCCAAATAGTATTCTGAGCCATCATTGGTATTTTTCAGATTTCCTGTCTCACCGCCAATTAAACCTGCCAATAGGTTACAATAATTCAAACCTAATTTATTCAGCGTGGTAAAACCCTGAATATTGAACTTTTTAAAATCTGAATCCGAAATTTCTGCATTTAATCTGGTAGGCGAAACACCAATTCCAGGATATTGCACCGAAAATCGTACCGATACCATTTCGGGGTTTTCGAAAATGAGTTTAGCTCTTAGCGATATGTTACCAGTATTGGTATAATCCACTGCATTTTCTAAAAACTGGTCCAGAATTCCTACGATTTTGCTTTCATCCCCTATGAGATATTTGGGCAGAAGAGTATCGATATGAATATGAATATCAAGGTTTTTTGCTTGAATCGATGACAGATAAACTTGAACTAATTTATTAAAAATGGTCTCAATTTGAAACGATGACTTATTGTTTAATTTAGGTTTGGATGGTATGGAAATATTTTCTTGTAACCCCTGAAGCTGCTCAAGAATTTGTAGAATATGGCCCAAAACATCATTTACCTTCTTTTCTGCTAATTCACGAATTGGTATTTGCTGATAGGTCTCAATAATTTTGTTCAGATTATCAGCAAAACTTTGATTTACAAAGTCTATATAATCGTTTTTCCATTGGTCGTTATGCGAAAGCTCGGTTTTATAATTTTTTATTTCCGAAACCATTTCGCCCAGCTGCTTTTGCAGTTTTAGAAAAATTTTCTCCCGACTAAAATTGAACTCATTGATATCTAATTTCAAAACATACAGCGCGTTATAAATGTCGGCCAGCAATTCATCCTTGGCTTGAGCTGATGTATTTTCAATGAAATCGTCATCTTTAAGCAGATTGCCAATATCTTTAAACAGAAGCTCAATTTTTTTTTGAATGATCGGGTTATTGCTGAAAACCGGTAAACTGTTATCTACCTGGTTCTCCATGGGCTTGTCATCTGAAACAGCCTGAGAAGCCTGCAGACTTTTTACTTCGTCAAAATACAATCCCCCATATTTATGATTTAAAATTAAAATCATGGCTTCGTCAAAGGTTTCAACCACTTTGACTTTATAAAATTGTGGATTGAAATATTTTCCCATTTTTACAATGGTTTTCATGATGGCATTCAAGCCATAAAATACCATGAGCTCTATTCGGTCGATATTGTCGGATATATAATGGATAAAATCCCTTCGCGCACTAAAGGTAGATGAAACTACATTTGTATAATCCTGAATTCGATAATATTTTCCATGATCACCCATCATTTTATAGACCGCTTTATCAAATAAAGTATTGGCTGTAAGCGAATTATTATACTCAATATAACCAGAAGGTCTGGAAACAAAAATATTGGAATCTACGATATCAATTTTATAGAAATAGGTATCTTTGGGATGCTTATACTCCCAGTTTTTATCATGAACCAGAAGCATCTTTTTGCCTTTAATTTCCACCGTATTCCGGTCGATACCAGTAAAGGTTACCAAACCCGATAACATGGTTTGCATCAGATATTCGCTTTTTAAAATTCTTGCTTTGATATCGGCGGTTTTTTCGTTCTGAACTTCATAAACCAACACGGTTGATTTGGGCGGAATCAAGTTTGTTAAAGCTGCTCTGTATAAAGGATTGAGCCCATAAATTACAAATACCACATGAAGCTGGTCGATAAATTTCTCATTTTCAAGGTAGTACATGGCATCTTGGGTGAAGTGACTGTATTTCGATAAATTGGCAACAATGAAAATCTTGCGCAACCCATTTCGTCTCAATACTTCACGAATAGACAAATCAAGATTTTGCAAATCTTTGTGCGAAATCACTTCAGATACATTAATTTTATAAATGAAATGATCCTTAAGCTCCAGTGTTAAAGGGGATTGTATATCTGTTAAACTCATTTTAAGCAATATTACCGCGTATTGTACAATTGATTTGTTAAAAGTACTCGTAATCCACGGCTTGAGTTAAGCAACTGAGCGAAAGCAGGGTTTTAAGAAATAAGCGTCAGTAACTATTTATTTTTCGTTTTTCAGATTCTTTGTATGCTGGCTCCAAGATGAATTAAACGCTGGTCGATTTGCTGATATCCGCGGTCAATTTGTTCTATATTGTCGATGATGGAGGTGCCTTTTGCCGAAAGTGCTGCCAAAAGCAAGGCAACCCCGGCTCTGATGTCGGGAGATGTCATTCGAATGCCATGCAACGGGGTTTTTCTATTGTTACCAATCACGGTGGCACGGTGCGGGTCACAGAGAATAATCTGTGCTCCCATATCAATGAGCTTGTCAACAAAGAACAAACGACTCTCAAACATTTTTTGGTGAATCAATACGCTGCCTTTGGCCTGAATGGCGGTTACCAAAGCAATACTGATTAAATCGGGGGTAAAACCCGGCCAGGGCGCATCGCTGATGGTCATAATGGCGCCATCCATAAATCGCTGTACTTCATAGGTTTCCTGGGCTGGTATATGTAAATCGTCGTCTATTAATTCCATTTGAATGCCCAACCGCTGAAAAACCTGTGGAATCATTCCCAATTCCTGATAATGAACATTCTTGATGGTGATATCGGATTGAGTAATCGCGGCCAATCCAATAAAACTTCCTATTTCTATCATATCCGGAAGCATGGTATGTTGCGTTCCTTTTAGATCAGAAACACCAGTAATTTGAAGCAAGTTGCTGCCAATTCCTTCAATTTGAGCTCCCATTCGGCTGAGCATGCGAGCCAGCTGAAGCAGATAGGGTTCGCAGGCAGCATTAAAAATTGTTGTTTTTCCCTCAGCCAATACACTGGCCATCAAAACATTGGCTGTCCCGGTAACGCTGGCTTCGTCTAAAAGCATATAACAGCCTTTGAGTTGCTGCGCTTTGAGTTCATAAAAATTCTCAACCTGATTGTAATGCAACTGAGCGCCAAGCTTTTGTAACCCAATAAAATGGGTATCCATTCGTCTGCGGCCAATTTTATCGCCACCCGGAATTGGAATAATTGCCGTACCGAATCTGGCCAGCAAAGGCCCCATGAGCATAACCGAGCCACGCAACATACCTCCTTTACTCAAAAAATCGTTCGATTTTAAGTAGTTCAGATTAATATCATCGGCTTGAAAGCTATAACTACCCGGAGCAAGTTTGCTCACTTTCACTCCCATATCTGCCAGAATTTCAATGAGTTTATTTACGTCTCTGATTTCTGGGATATTATGAATTATGACTACTTCTGGAGTTAGAAGTACGGCGCATAAAATCTGAAGGGCTTCGTTTTTAGCTCCCTGAGGATAAATATCACCTGCTAAACTTTTTCCGCCCTCAATAACAAATGAGCTCATGAAATGAATGGATTAGTTTGTTTTCTTTTTAAAGGAAGTGTAGTTGGATTTTCCGCCATAACCTTTGTTATCGCTTGCGCCATACGGTCTTTTGGCTTTATAAGGATTGTTGCTTCCTCCGTTGTTTCCATTATTAGATCCCTGATTGCCAGAGTTATAGAATTTACTTTGAACGGATTTGGTATTTCCTTCCTTTATTTTCTTCTTACCCAGAATATCCTGAGTGGTTGGGAATTCGTAATCGGCAGGAATTTCGAGCTTTCCGCCACTTAACCTGATAAAATCATCTTTAATTTGCTCGTCGTCCACGGTTAAACGATTCCATGTGAGATATGATTTCTTCATATTGTAGGCCACCAACTGAATTAGGGCAGTTTTCTCATCACCATTTTCCATGCCGATGGCAATTTTTATAATGTCTTCGAGATTACGTCCGTAGGTTCTCAGTCTGATACCGCCTTCGGCATATTCAAGGGGTTTGGGACGAGCCATTATTTTATTCTTATCGGGCATTGGGTAAGGCGCATCTACATCCAATCGGAAATCGGAAATAATGTACAGATGATCCCACACTTTTTGCTCCATATCGCCATAGGTGCCGCCCACAGCATTCATGCTGGCCATAATTCTAACAACAGCCGATGCCATTTGGTTGCGCTTTTCGCGGTCTTCGGTGTCGAGAATTTGTTCTACCATTTTTTGAACATTACGACCATATTCAGGTATTTCAAGTTTATTTCTTGATGTATTATATTCCATGAAAATCTTTATTTTGTGAGTTTATTCACTGTTGGTAATATTTTTTAAATCATCTTTAAGCAGATGTGAATTCATACAGGAAATCGCTGCAAATATAGAATTATTTGATTACACATAGTATCAAACTGCTCAATCAATTTTGTTTAGCTTATAATTTGTAATCGGGCAAATTTGAGAATGAGTTGTTTTTCGCCATCAGCAAACTTTACGGTTGCTTTTTTGTTTTGCCCCTGCCCCTCAATTTGCAATACCAAACCTACACCAAACCGCTGATGTTTCACTTTCATACCTTCTGTTATAAGATCGGGGTTGTCTGTTGAGCCATTCTGAGCGATGGGTTTTTCGGGAGTAGAATCGCTGGAATTCACATTTCTATAGACTGTTTTTGCAGGCGGCTCCATGGTTCGGGCTTTTATTCTGATTCCGCCACCCATGTAAGTGGGTTCGGTTCGACGGGGTTTCACCGGGCGATCGAGATATTTCTCGTCAATCTCGTCGATGAAGCGGCTGGGTTCGCACATATCTAATTTCCCCCATTTAAACCGTGTTTCGGCATAGGATATATAAACCCTTTTTTCGGCTCTGGTGAGTGCCACATAAAACAATCGGCGCTCTTCTTCCAACTCACTTCTACTGTGCAGTGACATCATAGATGGAAACAAATTCTCTTCAACCCCAACAATATAAACAAATGGAAACTCCAGTCCTTTGGCCTGATGAATGGTCATAAGAGAGACTTTGGGGCGGGTATCTTTTTCTTTTTCGTCGGCATCGGTTAAAAGGGCAATATCTTGCATATATTGATCCAATGTCTTTATAGCTGGATTTTCGCTCTGATTTCCAGCATTTTCAGCCTCTACAAACTCTTTCAATCCATTCATCAACTCTTCAATATTCTCAAATTTGCTCACCCCCTCGGGAGTTTTGTCCTGGTAGAAAACAGAGAACACACCACTCGATTTCCCAATCTCCTGAGCCATATCGTAGGCATTTACAGTCGACAGGCGGGCTCTGAAACTTTCAATCATGATGATAAACTCTTGAAATTTAGCAACTGTGGCTGCTGAGATTCCCAGATTCAGGCTTTCGCACTGTTTTAAAACCTCCCAAACGGGAAGCCCTAATTTGCTGCCGGCAATAATAACTTTCTCGAAACTTGTTTTTCCAATTCCTCGTGGGGGGAAATTGATTACCCGTTTTAGTGATTCCTCATCCGCATGATTTATTGTTAGACGAAAATAAGCCAGGAAGTCCTTGACTTCCTTACGTTTATAGAAAGATATGCCTCCAAAAATTCTATAGGGTAGATTTAAACGACGTAAACCCTCCTCAATACTACGACTTTGGGCATTGGTTCTATATAGAACTGCAAACGAGTCGAGATGCGCTTTTTCGTTCATATGATCCTGAAAAATCTGGTGGGAAACCATGCTGCCTTCTTCTTTATCGCTCGATGTTCTTAAAAGCCTTATTTTTTCGCCCTCAGGGTTTTGTGTCCAGACTTCTTTAAAAATCTGTCCTTTATTTTGATGAATCACATCGTTGGCGGCTTTGACAATGGTTTGAGTAGACCTATAGTTTTGCTCCAATTTCACAGTAAACAAATCGGGATAATCCTTTTTAAAATTAAGGATATTCTCGATATTGGCTCCCCTGAAACTATAGATGCTTTGGGCATCGTCGCCAACTACACACACATTTTCGTTGTTGGCCGCAAGTTTTTTCACTATATAGTACTGCGAAAAATTGGTATCCTGATATTCATCAACCATAATGTATTCGAATTTCTTCTGGTATTTGAGCAATATCTCGGGGTAATCGCGGAATAACACATTGATATTGAACAATAAATCGTCGAAGTCCATGGCTGCCGACTGAAAAAGCTTCTTTTGATACCACTCGTAGAGAAATCCTATTTCGGGTCTTCCGCCGCTTTTATCCTGATTAATGAGCTCGGCATTTTGCTGATAGGCTTCGTAGCTTATCAGATTGTTTTTGGCGTTGCTAATTCTGGATAAAATCATGGATTCCATATAAACCTTTGGGTCGAGATTGTGGGCTTTAACTATGGATTTCATCAAGCTTTTGCTGTCGTCGGTATCGTAAATAGTAAAATTTGGCGGGAAACCCAGATAGGACGATTCGAATCGTAAAATACGGGCAAAAATTGAGTGAAAAGTTCCCATCCAAAGCGATCGGGCACTTCCCTGCCCCACCAGTTGGGCAATTCTGTCCTTCATTTCCCTGGCCGCCTTGTTCGTAAAGGTGAGCGATAAAATACCAAACGGATCTACCCCTTTGCTCAGCAGATAGGCAATTCGGAATGTGAGCACTCTGGTTTTACCCGAACCAGCACCAGCAACAACCATTACAGGGCCTTCTGTTCTTTCTACAGCCTGACGTTGTTTTTCGTTTAAACCACTAAGTATGTCTTCCAAAGCTTTCAAGTTCTATTGTTGTAAATGTAAATTGAGTGATTGAGCGGTAAAGGTATTTGTTTTTAGTAAATCAGTGGGCAGTCCTTCAAATACAATTTCGCCTCCCAAATCCCCGCCTTCGGGACCTAAATCAATAACCCAGTCTGCCTGTTTTATCATTTCGAGATTGTGCTCGATAACAATTAATGAATGACCTTGTTCAATAAGGGCATAAAATGCTTTGAGCAGGTTGTTGATGTCGTGAAAATGCAGCCCTGTGGTTGGTTCGTCGAAAATAAAGAGTATGGGTTCAATTTGTACTCCTTTCGAAAGATAGAATGCCAGTTTTATTCTTTGAGCTTCGCCGCCGCTGAGTGTACTGCTCGACTGGCCCATCTTCAAATAGCCCAACCCCACATCCTGCAAGGGTTTCAATTTGGTAACAACGGCCTGCATCAGTTTATAGCTGCCTTTGTGAGCTTCGAAAAAATCTATGGCCTGATTGATGGTCATGTCTAAAATATCGTAAACATTTTTTCCACCGACCACCACATCGAGCACTTCGTCTCTAAAACGCTTTCCTCTGCAATCTTCGCAAACGAGGCTAATATCGGCCATAAACTGCATTTCTATGGTCACCGTTCCTTCGCCTTCGCAGGTTTCGCACCTTCCGCCGGGGATATTGAATGAGAAATATCCCGGTTTATAGCCCCTTAGCTCTGCTATTTTCTCGCGCGAAAATATTTGGCGAATATCGTCCCAGGCTTTTACATAGGTTGCCGGATTGCTGCGGGTGGATCGGCCAATGGGGTTTTGGTCAATGAGTTCCACATCGCTTAACCGTCTGAAATCGCCTTTCAGCTGGCCAAAACTTCCTGTTTTCCGGGCGTAACCCCCGAAATGCTTCTTCAATGCGGGATAAAGTATGCTCTTTATAAGACTTGTTTTGCCCGAACCACTAACGCCTGTTACCACAGTAAAAATATTGAGCGGAAACTTAACGGTTATATTTTTCAGATTATTCTGAACAGCATTGGTAATCTCCACATAATCGCGCCATTTTCGGGTATATCCCAACGATGCAACACTCATTTTCCGCTGCATATAAAGTGCGGTAAGGCCTTCTTTTTCATTTAGAAGCGATTCGAGATTTCCTGAATAAACCAATTCTCCACCCAAATACCCTGCCTGAGGACCCAGATCGATGATATAATCCGAAGCGCGGATAATTTCTTCGTCGTGCTCAACAACTACCACTGTATTTCCTAGATTTCGCAAGTCCTTAATGACTTTTATAAGCCTTTGGGTATCGCGGCTATGAAGGCCAATTGAAGGTTCATCGAGAATATAAATCGATCCCACCAAATTACTTCCGAGTGAGGTGGCTAAATTAATGCGCTGAGATTCGCCCCCCGACAAGGACGACGAAAGACGATTGAGCGCGAGATAGCCCAAACCCACATCCACCAGAAACTGAAGTCGCCTTTTAATCTCAATGAGAATTCGGCTTGCTAATTTTTCTTCTGCGGCTGAGAGCTCCAAATGATGAAAAAATTCAACGAGTTCGTTGAGTTGCAAAACAACCAAATCGCTGATTGACTTTCCGTTAATCTTAACAAAGGCGGAATCTTTGCGCAATCGGGTTCCTTTGCAGTCGGGGCAGCCGGTTTTGCCGCGATATCGGCTCAACATAACCCTGTATTGTATTTTATAGGCTTGCTCTTCCACATCGCTGAAAAATGCATTGAGACCAAAAAAATGCTCATTTCCTGTCCAGATTAACTCCTTTTGAGCTGAAGTAAGCTCACCAAAAGGCTTGTGAACCGGAAAATCGAATTTGTGGGAATTTACCACCAATTGATCCTTCCACTCCCCCATTTTGTCTCCTTTCCAGCAGGCAATGGCACCTTCGTAAACCGAAAGAGATTTATCAGGAACTACCAAATCGGGGTCTATTCCGATAATCGTTCCAAAGCCATCGCATCTTTTGCACGCCCCATAGGGATTGTTGAAAGTAAATAAATTGAGTGTTGGCTCTTCGAACAAAATGCCATCGAGTTCAAACTTATTACTAAATTCGAAGATGGTGTCTTGCTGGTCGCTGATGAGATGGATATGGCAAACACCTTTAGCTTCGAAAAATGCGGTTTGAACCGAGTCGGCTAAGCGCGACTCGAATTCGGAATTTTTTTGCACCGCAAGGCGATCGATAATTACCTGAACGATTTTTTCTTTTTCCAATCCCTTGATTTCAAGTGCGGTTGAAATATTTTCCACACGGCTGTGGAGGTCAATCCGCGTAAAGCCTTGCTGAAGGAGTATTTTGAGTTGATCGTAGAAATTGCGTCCTTCGGGAATTGGCACGGGAGCCGAAACCAGAAATCTGGTATTTTCGGTCCACGATAGCGCCAGGTCCACCACATCGCTCACCTGATGTCGTTTCACAATTTGACCACTAACGGGCGAATAGGTTTTACCAACACGGGCAAAGAGCAGTTTCAGGTACTCATAAATTTCGGTGTTTGTTCCCACGGTAGAGCGCGGATTTCGGCTAATCACCTTTTGTTCGATGGCAATGGCGGGAGAAATCCCTTTGATGTATTCCACATCGGGTTTATCCATTCGGCCCAAAAACTGACGGGCATAACTGCTCAAACTCTCCACATAACGCCTTTGACCTTCGGCATAAAGGGTATCGAAAGCCAACGACGATTTTCCTGAGCCGCTGAGACCAGTTATTACCACAAATTTATTACGGGGAATGGCCACATCAATGTTTTTAAGATTGTGAATGTGGGCATTTTTTATCAATATATGTTTCTTAGGGTCAAGACTTTCGAGGTCGATTTGCATTTAAAAGCCGTTTTTGTAATTATTTTTGCTAAAATCAAGCAAAATTATCAATTAAATTTGCATCTGAATCAAATTCTTATTTAATTTGCCACGAATAAATAACGATTTTATTAACATTAAAAAACATCAGGAGGACATTATTATAGGCTAAATCTCTACTCTTTTTTACAAAAATCAATTCAAAAAGGAGGTTTTATGAATGCGCCCGCACTTAGCGATCAGGAGCTCATCAGAGATTATCTTAATGGCCGGGAGTCCTCGTTGGAAACTATCGTTCTCCGTCACAAAGACAAGCTCTACTCTTATATCTACAATATGGTCAAATGCCATCAAACTGCCGATGACATTTTTCAGGATGCGTTTATCAAGGTAATTCATACCTTGAAAAGCGGTAATTATAATGAGGAAGGAAAATTTATCCACTGGGTAACACGAATCGCTCACAATCTTATCATCGACCATTTTCGCAGGTCGAGCCGAATTCCCATTCAAACCAATCAAAAGGATCAGGATCCCTTTGCCAAAGTTTTATTACCTACCCCTTCTATCGAAGATATTTTGATAGAAGAGCAAATACTCAAAGAAATTAAGCTTTTGGTCGAAGAGCTCCCCGAAGACCAGAAACAGGTTCTAAAAATGCGCCATTATATGGGGCTTAGTTTCAAGGAAATTGCGGAGCAGACCGATGTTTCCATCAATACTGCCTTAGGCAGAATGCGTTACGCTATCATCAACTTGAGAAAATTTGCATCGGAGAAAAATTTAATTCTCAGCAAATAACAATAATACTTCAGAGTTTGGCGTTATAGTTCATATTATTCACCAAATTCATTTTATGATGTATTTTTACACTAGAGAAAAAAATTCCATATCTGCTGAAAAACAAGGTCTTAACATAAAAATGGAGCCATCGGATATGGTCTTAAAAAACATTTTCAACTACTCCCGCGCATTAGAAGTGCTCAAGGGGAAATCGTCGGGTGGTACCGATAAAATTCACATAATTTTGAACTAATTTAAGCCAGACTTCGGTCTGGTTTTTTATTATTTTCGCTGCAAATTGAGCTCATCTGTTGACTCAATATTGGCGGACAACTGGTATAATAACATTGAAAATGGCCATATGGCCAGTGGGTTCGATAGTTATGGCAACCGGGCTAAACATTTGTGCAATAAATTATTATCATGAAAAAAATAGTAACCATCATAGGGGCTCGCCCTCAAATAATAAAAGCCGCTGCCATAAGCAGGGCCATCAAAAACCATTACTCCACTGAATTACAGGAGATTATTGTTCATACCGGACAGCATTACGACTCCAATATGTCGGAGGTTTTCTTTGAAGAACTCAACATACCAAAGCCACAATACAATTTGAATGTGGGTTCTGGGAAACATGGTGAACAAACCGCAAAAATGATTAAGGGGATTGAAGAAATCCTGCTAACATACCAACCCGATGCCATTGTTTTGTATGGAGATACCAATTCCACATTGTCAGGTGCCATTGCTGCAAGCAAAATTCATATTCCGGTGGTTCATATTGAAGCCGGACTTCGCTCGTTCAACAAGAAAATGCCCGAAGAAATCAATAGAATTATGTGCGACCACAGTTCAACGCTTCTGTTCTCTCCCACTCTCACAGGTTATAACAATCTGCTTCGCGAAGGATTTCAGGATTTTGCCGAAGGCCCATTTAGTGCCGACCGTCCAAAAATTTATCATTGCGGTGATGTAATGTTTGATAATAGCTTGTATTTTAGTCAATTGGCCAGGGAAAAATCGTCCGCTATGGCCGCTAACAATCTGACGAAAAACGGTTTTATATTGGGTACCATTCATCGCGACAACAATACAGACCAGCCTGAAAGGTTAACTGCCATTTTCAACGCTTTGCTGAAGATAGCCGAACAGGAAGTGATCCTGCTGCCATTGCATCCGCGCACACACAAAAAAATGCAGGAAGTACTTTCAGCTCACATGCTGGAAGCCATTCAATCATGCTCCAATTTGAAAATAATAAATCCGGTTTCATTTCTCGATATGGTGCTGCTCGAAGATTCTGCAAAGATGATAATCACCGACTCGGGCGGGGTTCAAAAGGAAAGTTATTTTTTCAGGAAGCCTTGCTTGATATTGAGACCCGAGACCGAGTGGGTAGAAATAGTGGAATCCGGTGCTGCTAAAATCTGCGATGCTGATGAAAACACCATTCTGAATTCTTATCACGAATTCACCGCCCATCCTCCCCGGGATTTTAAACCCATTTTTGGCGATGGAAAAGCTTCGCAGTTTATTTGTTCCGAAATATTGAAACACCTTTAAACACTATCACGAATGGAAAATCTAATCAGTTGGGGCGACTTCGAAAAGGTTGATATTCGTGTAGGAACTGTTCTTGAAACCCTGGAATTTCCTAAAGCGAAAAAACCAGCCTGCCAACTCACCATTGATTTTGGCGAACTGGGGATAAAAAAATCATCGGCACAAATTACTCATCATTATTCAATTTCAGAACTCGTTGGCAAACAAATTATTGCAGTTGTCAATTTTCCCCCAAAACAGATTGGGAGCTTTTTTAGTGAATGTTTAATACTGGGAATTTACGATGAAAACAATCATGTAGTATTATTAAAACCCGACAAACAAGTTAACAATGGTCATAAAATCGGTTAGTTCATCATTGAGATTCTGGTGCTTAATTATTCCCGCTTTTGCATTTTTGCTAAGCTCCTGCACTTCAACGAGTAAAACAGCGAATTGGAATAGAATGGCCAAGCATTTTCATGTCCGTAAAGCACAAACCAAACAATTGGGCAAGGAATGGGTCATTATTTTGCCAGGTTATAGCGGATTGAAAGTCTTTAAAGACACGAGCCATTATTTTCTTGCAGCTCAGGAGTTTAACGCTCAGGGCTACGATGTGGTGGTGGTAGAATACAAAAAAGCCTATCGCAAATCAGGGGTTTTTGTAAAAGGTGGTTTCGACGAACATGTTCGCTGGACAACCGAGCAATGCATTGAATGGGCCAAATCGAATAATATGATCGAAAGCAATCAGGATGGACACATTGCATCCTGGTCGGCAGGAGGTGAAGGCATGATGCTGCTCATGAACGACAGCGCAGCTTTGGCACATCACCGAATCACTTCCATTGCTATGTTTTACCCATCGAACCGCGACAGCACAGAATTTAAGGCCCGGGTTCCAGTTTTTGTTCAAACTGGTGCTTTTGACAATGTTACCCCCGCCAAATCAATAAAGAAAACCTTTGGTAATCAACCGAAAGCCAGGCTCGTTGTATATGCCGATGCCCATCATGGTTTCGATGTAAAAAGCATTGTTAAGGAGAAACACCTTCAAATTCCCCCGGTTTTAGGAAAGAAATTCATATTTCAATATAATCCAACCGCAGCAGATGGATCACTTCAAAAAGTGATAAATTTCTTTAATGAGAATTAGTGAAGAAATCAATTAAACTAATTGTTCAGTCGATTGTCAAAGGATGAGTTTTTAAAAGCCATTCAATAAAAACAAGCCTTTCATAGGTTTTCCACAAAATACCGAATTTATCAACAATTTCAATAAAACATTGAATTAAAAGACCCTACGACTTATTAACATGGAGGCGATTTACCTCTAATTATGGTATTTTTGAAGGCTCATTTTTTCACAAAATCTAATCTATGTTTTTAATATTCGATACCGAAACCACCGGACTGCCCAAGGATTATAATGCTCCCATCACCGACTCCGATAACTGGCCACGGATGGTTCAGATTTCCTGGCAATTGCACGATGACGAAGGTAAACTAACCGATGTTAAAAACTATATTATCAAACCCGATGGCTATACCATTCCATATGCCGTGATAAAAGTTCATGGAATTACCACCGAAAGGGCAATTAAACAAGGGGTTCCACTCAACTTTGTACTCAATGAATTCAATCTGGCTCTAGAAAAATCAAAAATTATTGTCGGTCATAATATCGAATTCGATAACAATATTATAGGGGCAGAATTTCATCGGAAAGCCATCGATACTCCGCTGTTTTCCAAAAAGATTTTAGATACCAAGGATGAGTCAACCGAGTATTGTGCATTGCCTGGCGGAAAGGGTGGAAAATTTAAATGGCCCAAATTAGAAGAGCTCCATGAAAAGCTTTTTGGCGAAAAATTCGATATGGCTCACAATGCAGCAGCCGATGTGGAAGCAACCACCCGCTGCTTTCTTGAGTTGATTCGAATTGGCGTGATTGATTCTTCGAAAATTGGCTTTTCTGACGATATGAAAAATGCCTTTAACAAGGCGAATCCTGCGACCATCAAGGCCATAGGGCTTAATATTCAGCCCTATAATCCCGAAGATATTCAGGCATCAGAAAAATTGACGGAGGAGTCCACTCAAACCGCCAAAATCGCTGATTCCAGCAATCAGACAGAAACTAAGACTCTCCAATATTCCCATCTTCACCTTCACACCGAATTCTCTATTCTCGATGGAGCCACCAGAATCAAGGGAATTGCAGACAAGGCATTTAAAGATGGTATGCAGGCTGTGGCCATTACCGATCATGCCAATATGTTTGGCGTTAAATCTTTTTATAATATATTGTCGGCCAAAGGCATAAAACCCATTATTGGCTGCGAAGTGAATATTGCTCAGCGGGGAATGAAACGCATGGAAAGCAAGATCGACGGCGAAGGCTGGCATTTGGTTTTACTGGCTAAAAACATGCAAGGCTACCGCAATCTCATGAAAGTGGTGAGCATCTCGTGGCTCGAAGGCAACTATTATAAACCCCGCATCGATAAAGAAATACTTTCAACCTATGCCGAAGGATTAATTGCGCTCTCCTCCTGTCTCGATGGCGAAATTCCCCAGAAACTCATGCACGAAAGCTATGAGAACGCCGAAAAAGCTGCCCTTTGGTACAAAGAGATGTTTGGCAATGATTTTTATCTGGAGATTCAACGTCATCCTTCGGGGATTAAGGAGCTTGATGATAAAATATACAACGACCAGGTTTTTGTGAACGACCAATTGCTCGATATGGGCAGAAAAAACCAGATTAAAGTGGTGGCGTCGAACGATGTACATTTTCTCAATGCCGAAGATTCACAGGTTCAGGACAGGTTAATTTGCATCTTAACAGGGAAAAACATCGACGATCCGAGTCGTATGCGTTATTCGGGTCAGGAGTGGTTTAAAACTCAAGCCGAAATGATTGAATTGTTCAAAGATGAGCCCGAAACCATTGCCAACACTCAAGAAATAGTTGATAAAATTGAAGTCCTCCCGCTGAATTCTTCCCCCATTATGCCCGATTTTACCCTTCCCGCTGGTTTCGACGACGAGAATGTGTATCTGCGACATATCGTTTATGAAGGAGCTAAAGAACGTTGGGGAGAAAACCTATCGGAAGAGCTTATTGAACGACTGGATTTTGAATTGGAAACCATTAAAAAAATGGGTTATCCGGGTTATTTTCTTATTGTTTGGGATTTTCTGAAAGCTGCCCGCGATATGGGCGTACTCGTTGGACCAGGCAGAGGTTCAGCAGCCGGAAGTGCGGTGGCTTATAGTCTGAGAATTACGGAGATAGACCCCATTAAATACAACCTTCTTTTCGAGAGATTCCTAAACCCCGACCGTATTTCACTCCCCGATATCGACATCGACTTCGATGACGAAGGCCGCGGGAGAATTCTGGAATGGGTGGTGAACAAATATGGAAAAAGTCGTGTGGCTCACATCATTACCTTTGGAAGCTTAGCTGCCAAATCGGCCATTCGCGATGTGGGGAAAGTTCAGAAATATCCTCTATCAGATACCATGAATCTTCAAAAACTCGTTCCCAACCGCCCTGGAATCACACTGAAGGAAGCTTTTAAGGAAGTTGCTGAGCTTCAATCCATTAGAAACAGCGGAACCGACGCTGCCGATGTGCTTAAATATGCCGAAACCATTGAAGGAACTGTGCGCAATACCGGAGTTCATGCATGCGGAATCATCATTGGAAAAGACGACTTGGAGAACTATATCCCCATCAGCACCGCAAAAGAGTCCGAATTGACCTATGTTACCCAATTTGGCGGCAAATACGTGGAAGAAATTGGCCTGTTGAAAATGGATTTTCTGGGGTTAAAAACACTTTCTATAATCAAATACGCGGTCGAAAATGTGAAAGAGTCCAAGGGAATTGATATAAACATAGAACAAGTTGATCTGTTCGATACCAAAACCTACGAGCTCTATGCCAACGGCGAAACAACCGGTATATTCCAGTTTGAATCGCCCAACATGAAAAAATTCCTCAAAGATTTAAAGCCCACCAAATTCGAAGATTTAATTGCCATGAACGCCCTTTATCGTCCGGGCCCTATGGATTATCTTCCCAGCTTTATCAAACGGAAAAACGGGCAGGAACCCATAGAATACGGCTTGCCCATGATGAAGGAATATCTCGAAGAAACTTATGGGATTACAGTTTATCAGGAGCAAGTGATGCTTTTGTCGCGTAAACTCGGGGCGTTCACCGGTGGTCAGGCCGATTCGCTGCGCAAAGCCATGGGAAAGAAGGATAAGAAAATTATGGACGAGCTCTATACCAAATTTGTTGAAGGCTGTATGGGAAATCCGCAATTTGTGGAAGAGTGCAAGCAAGTAAAGAAAGATGCGCAAACCCTCATCAATAAGATTTGGGCCGATTGGGAAGCGTTTGCCAAATACGCCTTTAATAAATCACATGCCACTTGCTACTCCTACATTTCTTTCCAAACCGCCTATCTAAAAGCCAATTACCCGGCAGAATATATGGCTTCGGTATTGAGCAATAATATGAATGACATAGAAAAGGTAACTTTCTTTATTGAAGATTGCAGAAATCAGGACATTAAAGTACTTGGCCCCGACGTGAACGAATCGTCCATAAACTTTGGTGTGAATGCCCAGGGGAATATCAGGTTTGGGCTCAATGCCATCAAAGGTGTGGGTGAAAATGCAGCACTTGGCATCATTCAGGAGCGGAAAGAAAATGGTAAGTTTAAAGGCATTTTCGACTTCATTAAACGCAATAACCTGAGAACGGTAAATAAAAAAAGCCTTGAATCCTTAGCGCTCGGTGGTGCTTTCGATGGGTTTGCCGAAATTCAGCGCCATGTGTTTTTCCACAAGGAGAATGATAACTCGTCAACCTTTCTTGAGCAGCTCATACTTTACGGACACAAGTTTCAGGCGGAACAGCAATCGGCTCAGGTGAGTTTGTTTGGCGATTTGGGACCCGTAGAATATCCCGATCCCGAGATTCCGGTGGCCACGCCCTGGTCGCAACTCGAAACCCTTCAAAAAGAAAACGAAGTGGTTGGTTTCTATTTGAGCGGGCATCCACTCGATCAGTATTCAACAGAAATTCAATACTTTAGCAATACCACCATCAGCGATTTTCAAGAAGTTCTTAAAAAACTAAACCTGAACATGGGAGCTAGTAAAGATGAAAAGCCCGAAGGCTCCCTCACTGCAGCGGAGATAAAGAAACTCAGCGAAAAAACCTTTAGCATTGCAGGCATTATTACAACTCCAGCCAATCCAAACCTAACTACCAAAACCGGCAAACCCTACGGTCGTTTTGTGGTGGAAGACTACTCTGGAAGTATCGAGATTAGCATGTTTGGCGACATTTTCGAAAAATATAAGAATCTGCTGAGCCGAAAAGACCAATACGTACTCATTAAAGTATCGCCGGATAGCCCTACCTGGAAAAAGGAGCCTGAATATGAGCTGAAAGTGGTTTCGGTGGATCTTCTTTCGGGAATTCTGGAGAAACATGTAAAAGCCATCAATCTGGGCGTTTTGCTCTATAATGTATCGCTTCAGCTTGTCAACGATCTCGATCAGCTGATTATTCAAACCCCCGGTAAAACTCCGCTTTTTATTCAGGTTAGCGACAAAAACAACGAGCATTTGAAGCTGAAATTTTCGCAATCGAAGGTGAATGCACGCGATTTTCTGGTGGGACTCAAAGGAATACCAGATATCTTTTATAATCTGAAACTTTAACTCGGCGGTTTAATTTTTAGGCAACAAAAAAGTCTTCCCCCGGTTTGGAGAAGACTTTTTTGTTATATCATGTAATTGATTTATAATACTATATCGCAGAAGCCATGAGCAATTCAATCTCGTCGATGGTTTTCGGAATGGGTTTTCCCAGAACACGATTTCCGTTTTCTGTAACCAGAACATCGTCTTCAATTCTTATTCCACCGAAATCTTTATAGGTTTCAACCACATCGTAATTGATGAACTGAGCCAGTTTATTCTCCGATTTCCATTGGTCGATGAGAGCGGGAATAAAATAACATCCTGGCTCAACAGTGAGTACATATCCGGGTTTCAATTCTTTACCCAAACGCAGATAAGCGGTCCCAAAATTGGAGCTTCTTGTTGTTTTCTCGTCGTAACCCACAAAATTCTCTCCCACACTTTCCAAATCATGAACATCTAGACCCATCATATGACCCAGACCATGAGGCATAAAAAGCGTATGTGCTTCAGCATCAACTGCTGCTTGTGCATCGCCTTTCATCACACCCGCTTCAATCAATCCTTCTATAAGGGTTTTAGCAGCGATAAAATGAACTATTCTGTATTCCACACCTGGTTTAATGGCTTCGATGGCTTTTAAATTGGCATTGAGAACGGCCTGATAAATCCCCTTTTGACGGTCATTAAACTTTCCGCCAACAGGCACGGTGCGTGTAATATCGCTGGCATAATGCATATTGGTTTCGGCACCTGCATCGGTAACCATCATTTGGCCAACCTCAATCACATTGTCGTGGTGGTGATTGTGCAAAGTTTCTCCGTGAACGCTCAGAATCACCGGAAAAGAAACAGCAGCTCCACGCGATAAAGCAATCCCCTCGATGGTTCCGGCAATTTCCTGTTCCACCCTTCCTGGTTTAGCAGCCATTTTAATGGAAGTGGTATGCATTTCCCAGGCAATTTCTATGGCTTTTTCAATCTCTTCGATTTCTACTGCTTCTTTAATCTCACGAAGTTTAACCACCGCTCTTATCAGGTCTTTGGAAACATAGTTGACAAGCTTGTAAGGCTGAAGTCCCAATAAACCAGTTAGTTGAAGCTTATGCTCACCGCGGTAAGGGGGCAGAAAATGTATTTTACGACCACAGGCTATGGTTTGGTTGATAAACTCGTCCAATTGGGTAAGATTTGCGGTGTTCTCCACTCCTACTTTTGCTCCAAGCTCTTTCATGGTAGGCTGTGAACCCATCCAGATAATGTCGTCCATATCCACATCATTCCCAAATATATGATCCTTTTGCTGGTCAATATCCAACACCCCAACAAGGTTTGGCATATCGAGTCCGAAAAAATAAAGGAAACTGCTATCCTGTCGAAATGCATAGGTATTTGCCGGATAATTAAAACTAGATTCCTGATTTCCAATAAAAAGCAAAATGCCATTTTTAAATTCGCTTCTAAGAGCATTACGGCGCTTTATATAAACTTCTTCTTTAAATAAATGCATAGCAACAATTTTAACTATTTTGGCCGAAAATACAAAAAATACCATCAGCGGGAGGTATAAAAACGCCAAAAAAATTTGAATTAGACCATTTAAAATCCCATTACTTACCCATATTTCGATTACCTTTGAATAACTTTCAGTTAATCATGCGATTCCTCCCGATAATTATCGGGAGACAATTAAAAAACAAATTATAAACAGATGAAAAATAAGGTAACCTTACATCCCCTCTCAGGCAGTTATGAGAATCTTTCCTTCCCTGTTTTGGGGGTTGTGGGAATTCATCATGAGTTGATACTTTACTATAACACCAGCTACAAGACTTTCTTTTTAACGAATCACGAAAAAAGTGCCGTCGATACCGTTTTAGAGCAGCTCAAAGCCATCGAAAATAAGAAAATGTATCATCTTCATGGACAAATATATCATGTTGATATTCATGAAGTTTCGGGAGATATCCGTTATTTTTTCTTTTCTCCATCGGTTCAATCCATCAATAATTCATTCCTGTGGCTTAAACACGATTTATTGAATATTCTGAATCCCATAGTGGGTTTCTCCGATATTCTTAGCGAATCTACCCAAATGGATGAAGACGAGATGATGATGGTGAAAAGAATAAAAGCCAATGCCGAGAAACTGTACAAGGAAATACAAAAGATTGCAGCCCTTCAGCAGCTCAAAAACCAAAAATTTTGGGCAGACGACGACCAATACTCCATGAGCGATTTCATTGTAGAAATTGTGGATAAACTTATCAATACCGAAATTCTGCCAGTTTCCCCAAAAATAGTCATTTCGCATTCGGGCATGGTTAGTGCCGAAATCAGCCATATTATTTACCGTTCATCGCTCGAAGAAATGCTGATTACATTGATTAAATTTCAAGCCATCCCCGAATTAAAAATTTTGGTTTTCCCATATAACCATACTTTCAGGCTTAAATTTCAACTTCCCAAATGCCAACTCCCAGAGCAAACGCTCCGGGAAATAAACGAAATTCAGGATTTTTTGCAGGCTAAAGGCTTGATTAACAAGCTGCAAATGGCATCGGCCAATTATTTATTATTGTGCGAACTAACTCAAAAAATTGGCGGCGAAGTGCTCATAAAAAACAGCGCCAACGATGTTTTGCTCGAAATCGTAATCCCAATCGTAAACGAAGCAGAAAATCAACATCTACTGCTAAATACCAGTCTTTCCACCGAAACTTCCAATCAATTACCCATGAAAAACATTCAACCACAACAGGTTGAGAGCATAAAAGAAAGCTATGATAAATTTGGGGGTTTCTTTATTCTGGACGAATGGGAAGAGCTGGCCCGAAATATAAGCGAGCAGAACAAAGAGTTTCAGAATGCCGATGTGGAGCGGCTAATCATAGAAATTCAGGCGGCTACCAGCAATTTCGATGTGGAGAGACTTCGAAGAATCAACGCCATTTTACAGCAATTTTTTACTTCAGATTCCAATTAAAAACCCATAGCTTCAACCACCATATTTTTCGCCTTCAATTAATAGCCAGTTTTTTTCCTGTTTCTCCCTTTATTGCTTTCCATATCTCGCATAAAATGAAAAAGTTGGATAATTCCTGCTTTTTTTCGCAATAAATTATACTGCATATTTTGAGAAATAAAAAAAAGTGTATTTTTGCACTCGCATTTGTAAGCCTTCAAGGTTTATCAATGCAGGAAACAATGGTCCATTCGTCTAGGGGTTAGGACGTCAGGTTTTCATCCTGGTAACAGGGGTTCGATTCCCCTATGGACTACAAAAAAAGTTCAGATTTGGTTTTTAGAATGGAGTTCCCCAACTTCTCAACGCCAAAGTTTATTAATGCAAGTTTTAGCTGGTCCATTCGTCTAGGGGTTAGGACGTCAGGTTTTCATCCTGGTAACAGGGGTTCGATTCCCCTATGGACTACAAAACTGGTTCCGTGGCCGAGTGGCTAGGCAGAGGTCTGCAAAACCTTGTACAGCGGTTCGAATCCGCTCGGAACCTCCAACCATTAAAAAGCCCGTTAGATTTTTTTTCTTTCGGGCTTTTGTATTTCAATTATTTACGCTATTTTTGAGCAAGCGAATGAGACCGCCCAAATGTCTCATTTTATTGAGTTTTTTTAATTTCGCAGCCATAAAATTGCCATAAACCTAACGTATAATTTTTTCCTGCAACACCTGCCAAACCAGTTCGGCTAGCACTCTATTATTATTAAAGCAAGCCAAAGTAGAAACCGAAAATACCTGAGCTTTGGTATTACCATTATAAAAAGTGCCTGGGATAATACCCGGAAAAAAGTGAAAGCCGCCGAACCCGACCACTTCTATAAAAATACGCTTATAGAAGTATAGCAAAAGAACTGATTCTCAAAGCCGTGGTAAATGGTAAATTTCTAACCCTTAACCAATTTATGGATGGCATTACCGGAAACAAAAGCGAAACCCTAAACGATTTCTGTCACTATGTGCACGAGAAAAAAGCCCTTATGATTGGCAAACAAACTCTGCTGAACTATGATCACCAGCTCAACAAACTCAATGAGTTTAAAAAAGGTGCCAATATTCTCGATGTGGATCTGAAATTTATATCGGATTATGCCTACTGGCTCGCTACCAAACGGAGCAACAACGAAAGCACGGTGAGCAATTCATTAGCCTACCTAAAAGTGTTAAGGGACCAAAGGCCAAACCCGCCGCCAGAACCAACGCCCACCCCGGGGGCAAATAGAGAATATTGTTTTGAAATATTAAATCGCTCAGGGGTTCGGCTATGTCTTAGCGGTCGGTCTCATCTATCAGATACTCAGCGGGCTCATCGTGGGCATAAATGGAAGCTATATTGGCAAAGCCGGTTGACATCATTTTTACATATCGGCGGGCGTTTTTATCGGCACCGGCACGCCTCTGCTGATAGGAGCGCGAATCTTCGGGCTCGCTGCCACTGGGTGCCT
>DYSN01000195.1 GCA_020718205.1 Draconibacterium orientale | reverse complement strand
CGGAATCAATCCCAAGGACGCTATCCCCTCATTCTTCGGGGCTATCATCCTTTTTAGGCCAATTAAGGGATTATAATACTCCCCAAAAATCAAACAACTGCATTAGATAAATTGCCTTTAACTTTTTTTTTGTGGATTTTAAAAATATTTGCGTGGATTGAGAAAAAATCAATTAAATTTGAGTGTATCTAAAAACGACAATTGACAAATAAAATATTAATCATTGACGATTCGGAATCTAACCTGGACTATATCAAGAGTCTATTGTTAGATCAGACCTACAAGGTGGCCATGGCATCGGGGGGGAAAGCTGCACTCTTGAAAATCAGGAGTCAGAAATTCGACCTGGTGCTGCTCGATTATGTAATGCCCGGTATGAACGGGCTGGAAGTGTGCCGCGAAATTAGAAACGATAAACTCAACGCCGATACCCCCGTCATTTTTCTCACTGCCGACCAGTCGGAACATACCCTTGCTCAGGCTTTTGAAGCAGGCGCCGTCGATTTTATCAAAAAGCCTTTCAGTGGCACGGAGCTCATTGCACGTGTGAAAAATCATCTGAATCTGGTAGAACATAAAAAACAGTTAGCCACTGCCCGCGATTATGCTGAAAGCGCCAGCAGTGCCAAGGGCGAGTTCTTAGCCAATATGAGCCACGAAATAAGAACCCCCATGAATGGAATCGTTACCGTGGTTGAGTTTCTGAAAGATACACCCCTCACTCAAAAACAAACAGAGCTGCTTGATATCATCAAATCGTCATCCGACAGCCTTCTGCAAATCATCAACGATATTCTCGACTTCTCTAAAATTGAAGCCGGACAGATAGAACTCGAAAAGCTTCATTTCAATCTGAAAGATGAATTAGACCTGGTATTAAAACCCCTGGATCTCAGAGCCCATGCCAAAGGTTTATTCCTTCGACTCGACTACGACACTCAAATTCCGCTCAGCATCTGTGGCGATGCCCTCCGTATAAAACAAATCATCATTAATTTGGTGAACAACGCCATTAAATTTACCAATACGGGCGGGGTAACCATCCATGTAAAAATGGCTCAATCAACTGAAGATCAGTTGGAACTATTATTCAATATTGAAGATACCGGAATTGGAATTTTGCCCCAGAATCAGGGTAAATTGTTTAAATCGTTCTCACAAACCGATGCTTCTTCTACCCGAAAATACGGTGGCACCGGGCTTGGTCTGGCCATTTCCAAGAGCTTAGTGGAGATGATGAACGGAAAAATCTGGCTGAAGAGCGACATCAATCAGGGGGCAACCTTCTCGTTTAACTTGATTCTCTCCAAAACCATGTGCAACCACGAAACCGAAATAGTTGTTCCAACTATAGAAAAAAAAGCCCTTGAGCAAAAAACAATTCTGGTGGTCGACGACAATGCCATCAACCGCAAAGTAGCCGAAATGACACTTATGAAGCTTGGCCACAAGGTAGAAATGGCCTCCACAGGAATAGAAGCTTACCAAAAATACATCAGCTCGTCGTTCGATTTTATTCTGATGGATGTGCATATGCCCGACCTCGACGGATTAGAAGCCACCGCTCTTATCAGAAAATATGAAGAAGAGCATCAAATTGCCAATCCAATACCCGTTATTGCCATGACTGCCGCCGCCATGAAAGGCGATCGCGAAAGGTTTATGGAGGCCGGAATGACCGAGTACATCAGCAAACCATTCAAAGTGAAAGACATAGAAATTATGCTTCAACTTTTCTTCGACAAATAAGCAGTTCTAATTTTTACCGGGAATAAATTGTTTGAACCAATTGTGAAAACAGCGTTAAATTCGGCTTCATATCTGGAAGAAAATGTAATTTTGTTAATTATTTCACACAGAACTCAACTATGAAATTCACACCCGAAAAATATACTATAGAAGATATATCTGGCGAGCCATTTATCGATGTTCAGGAAATAGAAAATCTCATCAGCAATACCATCAGCACCCCCGAAAAAGTGCGGGAAGTCATTGCCAAATCTCTCAGCAAACAACGATTAAACCTGCAGGATACAGCAGTTTTGGTGAATGCCAAAGACCCCGAACTCATTGAAGAAATTAAACAAGGTGCCAAAACACTCAAGGAAACCATTTATGGAAACCGCATAGTATTATTTGCCCCGCTTTATATTGGCAATAAATGCATTAATAACTGCGAATACTGCGGATTTAAAAGCAGCAATAAGGACGCCTTGCGCAAAACGCTGTCCGATGCCGAGATTGTGAAAGAAGTAGAAGCCCTGGAAGACAACGGACAAAAGCGGTTGATTCTGGTTTATGGCGAGCATCCGCATTATAGTCCCGATTATATAGCCCATACCGTAAAATTAGTTTATGGGGTAAAAAAAGGGCATGGCGAAATTCGCCGCGTCAATATCAATGCGGCTCCCATGGATGTTGAAGGATTTAAAACAGTGAAAGAAGCCGGCATTGGAACCTATCAGATATTTCAGGAAACCTATCACCCGGAAGCCTATGCCAAATACCATTTGGGGGGCGTGAAAAAAGACTATGCCAACAGGCTGGTTTCGCTTGACAGAGCCATGGAAGCCGGAATAGACGACGTGGGCATTGGAGCATTGTTCGGACTTCACGACTGGCGCTTCGAAGTGTTGTCGCTGGTTCGTCACACCAATCACCTGGAAGCTTGTTTCAATGTGGGGCCGCACACCATTAGTTTTCCCCGCCTTCAGGATGCCAGCATGATTAACCGCGATGCACGTTATCTGGTGAGCGATGAAGACTTTACGCAGCTGGTAGCCATTCTGCGCCTTGCGGTTCCTTATACCGGGATGATACTTACTGCACGCGAAAACGAAAAAATCCGCAAGGAAGTGCTGCATTATGGGGTTTCGCAAATAGATGGCGGAACCAAGATAGAGCTGGGGAACTATGCTCAGGAAGATACCAAAAATCAGGTTCAGGATTTAAACCGTGAGCAGTTCAAAATCAACGACGACCGCAGTCTGGCGCAAGTTATCGACGAGTTGCTCGACGACAGCTATCTGCCCAGTTTCTGCACCGCTTGTTACCGTTTGGGGCGCACCGGAGAGCATTTTATGGAGTTCTCGGTCCCGGGATTTATAAAACGCTATTGCTCCGCCAACGCCATTCTCACCTTAGCCGAATATATAGAAGACTACGCACAACCCTCCACCGCCGAAAAAGGCTGGAAAGTGATCGACAAGCAATTGGAAGACCTGGAAGCCTATCAGCGGGTAGAAGAAATCAAAAACCGAATAGAACGCATCAAAGCGGGGGAGAGGGATTTGTATTTTTAAGGGGAGATTATTCTTAATACGAAATATTGAGTCCGGTCTAAAAAGCCATCAAAAACGAAGATATAAATACAACTACTTGATT
>DYSN01000194.1 GCA_020718205.1 Draconibacterium orientale | reverse complement strand
GTACAAACATTATATGATGCGCTAAAATACAAATATGCACCCTTCATAAAGAAAAAATCTGTAGTGCTCAAATCTGAACTCCGAGAGTAGCAAATCATTGTATAGCAATCGTTTTACTCTAATTTGCTGCAAAGTAGGTCAATAAAATACCGGCAGCCACAGCCGAACCTATAACACCGGCTACGTTCGGACCCATGGCATGCATCAGTAAGTGATTGGTTTTATCGTAATGCAAACCAACTTCCTGCGATACACGTGCTGAGTCGGGTACTGCAGAAACTCCAGCTGAACCAATAAGTGGATTTATTTTATTACCTTCTTTCAGGAATAAATTCATAAATTTGGCAAATAAAACCCCACCTGCTGAAGCCACAACAAACGAAGTTGCACCGAGTCCGAAAATCAACATTGAATCAACTGTCAGAAACTTGTCGGCTTGTGTAGAAGCCCCAACTGTCAACCCAAGTAAGATGGTGATGGTGTTGATTAATGCAAAACGGGCTGTTTCGGCCAAACGTTCGGTTACGCCCGATTCCTTTAATAAGTTACCGAAGAATAACATACCCAACAATGGCATAGCACTTGGCGAAATGAATGTTGTAAGCAATAAACCAATTACTGGAAACGCTATTTTTTCAAATTTTGTTACTTGACGAGGAGGTTTCATTCGTATAACACGCTCTTTATCAGTTGTCAATAACTTCATTACCGGAGGCTGAATTACGGGTACTAAGGCCATATACGAATAGGCAGCCACCGCAATTGCACCCATCAATTCGGGAGCTAAACGCGATGATAAGAAGATAGCCGTAGGACCATCGGCACCACCAATAATACCAATAGCTCCACACTGTTCGGGTGTAAAACCAAGTGCATAAGCGCCAATAAAGGTAGCAAAAATACCTATCTGAGCAGCTGCTCCTAACAGCAACAATTTTGGATTAGCTATCAGAGTCGAAAAGTCGGTCATGGCACCAATTCCCAAGAAAATTAAAGGAGGATACCAACCCGAAATTACACCGCTGTACAAGATATTCATTACCGAACCTTGTTCGTAAATTCCAATTTTATAGCCTTCGGTAAAAGGAACGTTACCAACCAGAATACCAAAGCCAATGGGTACTAATAATAAAGGTTCCCAGTTTTTAGCTATTCCTAAATATAGGAATACTAAACCTACAGCAATCATTATAAGGTACTTAAACTCAAAGTTTGCAAAACTGGTCTGATTCCAGAATTTTGTCAAACTATTCATAACCATCGATGTTTCATCGGCTGCCTGAGCAAAAAGCTCAACGGGCAACAACAAACCCATGATGATGAGTAATAAGCCTATTTTAAATTTTATATCTCTCATTATTTTATTATTATTAATTATTGAACCAAAAACAAATCGGCATCTTGAAGTACAGAGTTTCCGGCAGGAGCACAAACTTTTACGATAGTTCCACTGCGTTCAGCCAAAATATTGTTTTCCATTTTCATCGATTCCATAACCATAAGCACATCACCTTCTTTGAACGAATCGCCTTCGCTTACAAGTACTTTTAAGATACTTCCAGGAAGGGGTGATTTAATGGCTTTTGCACTTGGTTTCGAACTGTTCGAAACAGGACTGAGGTTCTCGATGATACGTTTGTCGGCCGATTTGCTCTGACCTTCTTTACGAACAAGGATGGGAGTTTTCGACGTTTTTAGTTCTTGCTTTATTTTAACGGAGTAAGGAGTACCATTTACTTCTATTTCAGCGATGTCACCTTCTATCGATTTGATATGAACCTGATAATCATCGCCATTTATATTAAAATCAAATTTTTTCATTTTTTACAAATTGTGTTGTTAAGACCATAAATTTTTGAATTCCAAGGAGAATAGCGACGTTCGATACGTTTTATCGTAATAACGTTACTTTCTTCGTCGTGCATATCGTTCATATACAAATGCAAAGCCATCGAAATGGCAGCAATTTCATTCGCAGGAATATCTTTTATTTCTTCGATGGTTTTACCTGCTTTAATCTGTTTCTTTTTGGATGAATTTAACATTAAATACTGAACTAATTCAAAAAGTAACACCAGGATAGCGAGTGCTAAAAAAACTACCAGTATACCAATGGCAGCTCCTACAAGCAACTCACTCCAGTTATGAATTTTAAGTAGTACCATAGTTATAATGGGATATTACAATGCTTGCGCAATGGGTTAACTACTTTTTTTGTTTGCAAAGCTTGGAATGCACGAATAATGCGGAAACGAGTATTACGTGGTTCAATCACATCATCGATATAGCCATACGAAGCTGCCTGATAAGGATTTGCGAATTTTTCGTTGTATCCGGCTACTTTATCTGCTATGTATTTGGCTTTTTCTTCGGGGTCGGTAATGGCGTTTATAGCACGTCCTTCCAATACTTCGATAGCGCCTGCAGCACCCATTACGGCAATTTCAGCTGTTGGCCAAGCGTAGTTAAAGTCGCCACGAAGTTGTTTACAGCTCATTACATCGTGTGCTCCACCATACGATTTACGAAGTGTAACAGTTACTTTCGGAACTGTAGCTTCGCCATAAGCAAACATCAGTTTAGCACCGTGAATAATAATACCTGAATATTCCTGACCTGAACCAGGAAGGAATCCTGGAACATCAACAAGCGTAAGAATGGGGATATTAAATGCATCGCAAAAACGAACAAAACGTGCTGCTTTACGCGAAGCATCGCAATCGAGTACGCCTGCAAGGAAATTTGGTTGATTGGCAATAATACCAGTTGAAGCACCATTGAAACGGGCAAAACCAACAATGATATTACGTGCATAATTGCGATGAACTTCAAGAAATTCGCCATTATCAACAATAGTATGAATCACGTTTTTCATATCGTACGGTTGGTTCGGATTATCCGGTATCATCGTGTTCAAAATATCTTCTAAACGGTCGATTGAGTCATGCGTTTCAACAAGTGGCGTTTCTTCCAAATTATTTTGTGGTAAATACGATAATAATTTGCGAATGAGCAACATACCTTCTTCTTCGTTTTCGGCTTTGAAATGCGCAACGCCCGATTTTCCGGCGTGTACATCGGCTCCACCAAGGTCTTCAGTCGAAATATCTTCGCCTGTAACCGATTTCACTACTTTTGGTCCGGTAACGAACATATACGAATTGTCTTCGGTCATCAACACAAAGTCGGTGAGGGCAGGAGAGTACACAGCACCACCGGCACAAGGTCCATAAATAGCCGAAATTTGTGGGATAACGCCCGAAGCCATAATGTTGCGTTGGAAAATTTCGGCATAGCCGGCCAACGAAGTTACACCTTCCTGAATACGGGCACCGCCCGAATCGTTCACACCAATAACAGGGCAGCCCATATTCATGGCCATATCCATTACTTTACAAATTTTGAGCGCCATAGTTTCCGACAGCGAACCACCAAAT
>DYSN01000193.1 GCA_020718205.1 Draconibacterium orientale | reverse complement strand
CCGACCCCCATAAAGGACTTTCACCTTCCAGGTAATAGATGTGCACGGCACACCATAAAAAAGCCCGCAAAAGCGGGCTTTTAATTCATATAATGACCAACTCTACACTGTCCAGGTAGCTCCTGAATGAAGGAGGTCGTTCATAGTTTTGATGGGAGAAACCTCTTTCTGGTGATCCACTTGTGCCTGAAGCTTAGCCTCATAGGTTGTAGCTTTAGTTGCTCTGATAACTCCTAAAGCAATTGGAAAATCGGGGCCTTTCATGTTGATGAGCATCCAATGAAGGAAAGGGCTTTCTTCATGAGCGTCGTGAACAAGCACCTGATCTAAAGTATACCCGTTTTCGCCAATGGTGACCACTTTCAGCTTCAACCCGTCAAGAACCAATCCTTTATTTTTATTAATACCAAATATCATCTTTTCCCCATGTGTTAAAACAATCTGACGGTTTTCCTTTTCAGCTTTATCGGTATAATAATCGTGAGTTTTATCATTGAAAATCACACAGTTTTGCAAAATTTCTACCACCGAAGTTCCTTTGTGAGCTTCAGCATCAACCAGAATATCCTGAGTAAGTTTAAGATTTATATCGATGGAGCGGGCAAAGAAATGTCCGGCTGCAC
Organism: Draconibacterium orientale; assembly: GCA_020718205.1. GTDB lineage: Bacteria > Bacteroidota > Bacteroidia > Bacteroidales > UBA12170 > UBA12170. The sequence continues at coordinate 2,847 of DYSN01000193.1, read as the reverse complement.
CTAAAACCAATTCTCCGGGATTAAAGGGATGTTCAATGGTTCCGTGAGGCGATGTTTTGGTAACGAAGCCTTCTTTGGTAGTTGGGCTGTATTGACCTTTGGTTAATCCATAGATTTCGTTATTGAACAGAATCACATTCATGTCAATATTTCTGCGGATGGCATGAATAAAGTGATTTCCACCGATGGCAAGTCCGTCACCATCGCCTGTGATAACCCAAACACTCAATTCGGGGTTGGCGGTTTTTGTTCCGCTTGCCACTGCCAAAGCACGACCATGAATGGTGTGAAAGGCATAAGTGCTCATATAGTATGGAAAACGAGATGAGCAACCAATTCCACTGATAACTACATAGTTTTCGAGTGGTTTATTAATAGTGGCCATAGCTTTGTACACTGAATTCAGAATGGCATGGTCGCCACAACCTGCACACCATCTTACTTCCTGATCGCTTTTAAAATCTTTAAAAGTAAGTTGAACTTTATTTTCTTCTGACATGTTATTTCTCCTCCATTAATTTGTTAAAATGATTGGTTAATTCTTGCACAGTAAATGGCAGACCCATAACTTTATTATACTGATTGAACTGAATGCTATTGAAATTCTGACGTAAATAGTTGGCAAACTGGCCATTATTCAATTCGGCAACCACCACCTTTTTGGCTCTTCTAAGAATTGATTCTGTGTTTTTTGGTAATGGCTTGATGTAATTGAAATGGGTTAAACTAACTTTTTTACCTTCTTCCTGCATGTTTTGTACTGCAGTGAGCAAGTGTCCGTAAGTTCCTCCCCAACCAATAACCAACAAATCGGCATCGGGTTCACCTAACACTTTCTGGTCGGGAATGTCATTGGCAACCAATTCAATTTTCCGTTCACGGTAATCGGTCATTAATTGGTGGTTTTCAGGAACATAGGAAACGGTTCCTGTTTTATCCATTTTTTCCAATCCACCCAATCGGTGCTCTAAACCAGGAATCCCAGGAATAGCCCATTTTCTAACCAACGTTTCGGCATTGCGCTCATAGGGCAAATAGGGCTTATTGGCATCGAATGTTGCCAATGGAACGTTAATTTCCGGCAAAGATTCAACCGGATTCACTTTCATTGGCTGACTTCCGTTGGCGAGGAAACCATCAGTTAAAAGAATTACCGGGGTCATATGTTCCAGAGCAATTTTTCCTGCAACAAAAGCGTAATCGTAGCAATTGGCTGGAGTGCTTGCTGCGATAACCGGCAGAGGCGCTTCGCCATTTCTACCCTGAACGGCTTGCATTAAGTCAGATTGTTCTGTTTTAGTTGGCAATCCGGTACTTGGGCCGCCCCGTTGAACATTTACAATGACGAGTGGTAATTCGGTGATGATGGCCAATCCAATGGCTTCGGTTTTTAATGCCAGCCCAGGACCAGAGGTAGTTGTTACCGCAAAATTACCGGCAAAACTGGCTCCAATAGCTGAAGTGATTCCACCAATTTCGTCTTCTGCCTGAAATGTTTTTACATTCAGACTTTTATGACGCGATAATTCCTGAAGAATATCGGTGGCGGGAGTAATGGGATATGAACCGCAGAAAAGTGGCAATTTGGCTCTTTCAGCAGCAGCAATGCAACCCCATGCGGTTGCGGTATTTCCATTAATATTCCTGTAAACCCCTTTTTCGATTTCATCAGCAGCTACGGTATATGGAGTGAGCTCCTGAACATTGTAACCGTAGTTATAACCCGCTTTTAAAACCATTTTATTGGCTTCAACAACTTTGGGGACTTTTTTAAATTTCTTTTCGAAGAAAGCTTCTGTGATATCCAAAGGCTGATTGAACAGATAAAAACAAATTCCGAGAGCAAACATATTTTTACTTCTGAGGATGATTTTATTGTCAAGGCCGGAGTCTTTGAGAGCCTCCTGAGTCATATCGGTGATGGGAGTCCAGATAATATTGAAACCATCGAGTTTATCTTCGACCACCGGATCGTTGGTTTTATAACCAGCTTTCACTAAATTTTTTTCGCTAAAAGCGTCGCGATCCAGGATGATTGTTCCTCCTCTTTTGGTCCATTTTGCGTTTGCCTTAAGAGCTGCCGGGTTCATAGCCACCAAAACATCGGCATAATCGCCTGGTGTATTAATATTATGGCCAAAATGCACCTGAAAACCTGAAACACCACCAACAGTCCCTTGGGGAGCTCTGATTTCTGCAGGATAATCGGGGAAAGTACCTACCCCACTACCTAACAGAGCAGCAGTATCCGAGAAAAGGGTTCCGGTGAGCTGCATACCATCACCTGAGTCTCCCGAAAAGCGAATTACAACTTGTTTGAGTTCAATCGCTTTATCATTATTTTTTGTCATTTCGATAAGTTTTTTTATACTGGCAAAAGTAATGTGAATTTTATTTTCGTCTAACAAATACCTTTTCAATGCTTTGATTTTATTAACTATTTAGAATCTATTTAAATTTTCGGGAATCTATGATTTAACAAACCTCAATAAAAAAAATAGCTACTTTTGCTGCGAATAACTTAATCAAAATAATTAAAACTTTTCAATTATGGCTTATGTAATAAACGACGATTGCATTGCTTGCGGAACTTGTATAGACGAGTGTCCAGTTGACGCAATCTCCGAAGGCGATATCTATAAAATAGATCCAGATCTTTGTACTGACTGTGGTTCATGCGCAGATGTATGTCCAACAGACGCTATCCATCCAGAATAGTTCAATGATTCTGAAAAAAACTCCGATGACTCAGTTATCGGAGTTTTTTTTACTCTAACCTTTTCTAATATTTGATTCCATACGTGTCCGAACAATTTGAATTTTAGACTAACTTGATTTTCATGTTAT
>DYSN01000192.1 GCA_020718205.1 Draconibacterium orientale | reverse complement strand
TTCTATAACAAACTATAATTACGTGAAAAAGGCAACTCCTAAAAGAAGTTGCCTTAACGATAAGTACATATCAATTTTCTTAATAACTAAGAATTTATCGTACAATAGCCTTTAAAGTTGACTGAACATTTTTCCCTTTGACACTTACTAAGTACATTCCTGGAGTTACAGACTGTAAACCAACTGTATTTACACCGGCTTTCATCATCGTATTTTTCACTGATGATACCAACTTTCCAGAAAGCGAGTACATATCAACAGTGAACACACCCGAAGTCGGCAGGTTAAGAGTAAGCGCATTAGGTGTTATTGAAGCTAATGAAACTGTCAATTTCTTCTGCTGATCAGCAAAACCAATGCCCACTTTTTCGCCAGAATAGAGCTTAAAGTCTGTTACGCTAAAGTCAACAGCCATTGCTTTTTTGCCAGAAAGAAGTGGAACAATCTTAAACCCTGTAATTTTTGCAGGATCGAGAGCAACTTTTGCACCTTTATAATACTGATTATAGTGAAATGCAGAAAGCGGGATATTACCACTTTTTGATTCTGAATTAATATTATTCAACCACACTTCGCGCTCACCATCACCTTCACAATAGATAACCAAAGCGAGTGGAGCATTTGATTTATAGCTCAATGAAATATGGTCAAGTTCTTTCATCGCACCTTCATCAAAATATGTTTCATACCCTGCAGCAGGAAGTTCTTCACCTGAAGCCGCCATGGCTGAAATTTTCGCACCAGAAATATTGTTGGCGAAACTTGCAGTATTCGATGTCGATCCCAACTCATCGGTAAAGAAATTCCAGTCTCCGGCAAATGGGGTTACTGTTGTACCGATACGGTCAGCTTGTGAAATCTTACGAGTATACTCAATCGCTTGGCGACCAGACCAGAAATACACACCATTTTGGATACCATAATCAATAAACTCTTCAAATACAGCTTTACGATCTTCCCAAGTATTCCAGCCATTTGTAATACAAAGACCATAAGTATCAATATTTTCAGGTGCTTTCAATGTTGCATTATCGTAAATTGGAGTAAAGTAGTCTGTATGACATCCAATCTGCATTGGAGCTTTCCCACCAGCTAAACGCTGATCCAAGTTATACTTAAGAGTTGCATACGCGTTATCTTTTGTCATACCCCAAAGTACAAACATATTGAAATCAAACCCTGTTACACGACCATCATTCATTATCCAGTGGTCTTTATCCTGAGCAGTCATTTCATGACCTTCAGCTCTAGCAATTATCTCATAGTTTGCCCACACCTGTTCACGAATATTTTTGGGAACAATCATTGCATTCACAGGGTACTGCCAAAGACCAGCGGGCATTGACTCCAACGAGACATTTTCACCAGCAACACGCTGCCAACTCGCATTAGGAGTACCATTATCAGTTGTATATGGCCAGTAGAAATTCGTTCCATCAATATGATATTCGTAACCTTCTTCTTGACCACAGTCATACAAATACCCGAGTTCTTTCAAGGCATAATGCATATCGCCATTTACCTCAAGACGAGGCGCACGGAAAGATGCGACAGTTCCACCTTTTCTTAACGGCTTTAGACCAAGTGCATCGTCCAACTCTTCTTCACCAATTTCAATAAGTCCCTTCCAAGCATTCAATGGAAGTGTTTTACCAGCATAAAGTTCCCAACCGAGATAATGCCATGTAATCCCTTCCGTACGCCCGAACTCATCGACTTCACTAGCGGTACTATCAAGGTCACCCCATTTCATAGGTGAATTGGGATCCGCAGCAAAACCAGCTCCGCCCCAACGAGCGAAACCATCGAGATACCATTCACCTTTTGTTCCAGCGGGGAATGCACCTTTAGCATTCGGAAGCATAGAGTTTGACTCAAGGTGGTCGATAGTGTGGTTACCGATTTCATGGCCAAGAGTATTTGTCAACTTGAAAACATCGTTAATACGACCGTAAGCTTCACCGTTTACATTTCCTTTGTCAGTCGCACTTTTTTTCACGGGCATTTCGCGTCCCCAAGCGATTGGCAAAGATTGTGTAGCGTTTTTATATGCATCAAGGTGAGGAAACTCAATCAAATCCTTATCATTTGGCTGCCAATATCCGTATTTAGATACTCGGTAACCATCACCTGTGCCACCTTTAGGGTTGTCATAAATTGGCACAAAAAGCCCAGAAATAACATTAAAGGTAAATTGGAGAGCTGAACCATCAGGATTCTGTTTTGTTTTTCCAGATGCGAAAAACTCTTTAAGTGGCTGTACATATTTCCAGATAGATTCCCAGTCACCATTTACCGCAGGATATTTCGGGTGAAGTTTTGGTGGATTATTTGCACCACTCCATCCAGTCGCTTCCCAAATGGTATCATTGTACACAAATTTCTGACCAGCTTGAACATTCGCATTCGAAGGATCATACGCTGACGGTGGAAATGCGGAAATACCACCGGACAGTTTAGAAATTGCCCAGGCCATCCCCATGTCACCTTCATTGATATTAAGTGTATTAGGTGCTGCTGCACCCCAAGGTTTTTTTCCGCCAACCCAGTTATGGTCTGTAAACGACTGTCCAGGTGCCGTTTCATAGTCTGTCATATTCAAACCAGAGTACGCATTATCATCCCAAATGAACGATACAATTTGTTTAACTGTGTCCATTTTTACGCCTGATGGGTACGCAGCTGGGAACATATAGTCTGCGCTAGCTGCTCCAGCCATTACTGCGACAGCTACTGATGCTAGTGTTAAACGATTCATAAAAAACCTCCATTTTTTGTCCTATTCCCTATATTCCGGGAACAATGTTCATTTAATTTCAATGTACTACTTCTTATTACATTTTTCCACTTTTTTTACCATTTGGCGCCAAGTAAGTAGAAATTTATTGCTTCGCGCCCCAAATATGTCATGTTCTGCTAAAATGATAAAGTGATTAAATGACTAAACGAAAGAGAATTACGTTTTGTCGATTAATCGATTAACCTGCGACATATTTGCCCCGCGAAGTAATAGGCTTTCATTTTACAATAAAAAAAATCGCTGCCAACCGCTACAGAATAAGACAATATGTCTACCACAAAAGATCAACATACAAATTTCCAGTTCAACACTCTCATTATTGAATTTGCACTGGAATTAATTGCTAAATTTGCGCGATTCATTGATATTTTTACGAGTTGGTTCTGTAAAAATAGCATTCTGGCATAAATCATAACATCGTTCTTGAATCGATAACGAGGAACAGATAAGCAATCCCCAAAAACGAAGTATCATTGAAAAATGCCTACCCCAAGAATGAAAACCTCCCCAACAAGCAACGATTATTCTCGAAATATTCAAGAGGGTTCCACTAGTAGTTCCACAAAAAGATCATGAGCCAAGCTAAATTCCAATTTTAAAAAACTTAATCAAAACTAAGCACTACAGTAGTCCGGATCATCGGTATAGCGGAATGACTTCCCTTCAAACGAAA
>DYSN01000079.1 GCA_020718205.1 Draconibacterium orientale | reverse complement strand
TGGCGGGGTAGCTCAGTTGGTTAGAGCGTCGGATTCATAACCCGGAGGTCACGAGTTCAATTCTCGTCTCCGCTACATCAAACCTCTTAAAATCAAAACTTTAAGGGGTTTTTCATTACAATAACCAGATGGTTTTGCCTCTCAAAAAGGATAAATGCTCCCGCTAAACCAAAATCTTTTCGTTGAAATTTCTTGTTTTTTGGCATTATTTTAGTGCATTTCCAGCCAATTTTGTAAACAATAAAATCAATTTTTTTTGGTTTATTTATTAATTTCGCATGGTTTAACCGAGGTATGAAAAGATTTTTTTTCGTCTTATTACTTGTTTCTGCACTGTTTTCTCAAAAGATTCGGGCTGGTGAAAAGGAGTTTATTCTTGCTCCTGCCATTATTTTGCCAATTGATTCCATAAAAGTTTACGATACAGGTACTTACTGGAAATACGAAGGTAGAATGCGGTTCAATCTAAATACAACTGTGCTCACCAACTGGGCAGACGGGGGCGAGAGCTCCTTATCGAGTGCAACCTATTTCGATTTGATGATTAAGTACGAGAAAAAGAATATTAAATTCGAAAACTATCTGAATACCAATTATGGAATGCAACTATACCGCTATTCAAATCCCCGCAAAACCGATGATAAACTAAATTTCAACAGCAGCATAGCCCAACAATTTGCTAAAAAATGGTTTTATAATGCACAGCTCGATTTCAAAAGCCAATACTCCGAAGGTTATAAATATCCCGATGATTCAACAGTGGTTTCCGATTGGCTGGCACCAGGCTATCTCACTCTTTCTCTGGGGGTTGAAAACAAAACTATTGACGGGCTATCCATTTTTCTTTCGCCCCTTTCGGGGAAACTAACCTTTGTTTTGAACCAGCAAATGGCAGATGATGGAAAATATGGAGTAAAAGCTGCCATAAAGAACGATAGTGGCGATATTATTGTTCAAGGCGAGCATATGAAAGCAGAGCTGGGGATTAACCTGAAAGTGCGATACCGCAAGGAACTATTTAAAAATGTGGATGTTAACACCAACTTAACTCTCTACAATAACTACACAGATTACAATACCGAAAACCGCTGGAACATTGATTTAGACTGGGAAACGCTTTTCGATTTTACCATCAATAAATATTTTGTGGCCAATGTTTATCTGCATTTCATCTACGATCACAACGTAAAAGTTCCAAAATATGCAGTAGTTGACGGGCAAAGAACTAAAGTTGGCGAAACCATCGACCTGCAAATTAAGCAGAATTATGGATTTGGGCTGGCCTTTAAATTTTAATTCTGAGTTGTGCTCTGAGTTCCGATTTATTATTTCCGCTTATCATCTCCAATCCACTACCAATTTCATCTACATCGCTATACCAGGTGTGCGCATATTTTAGCCAGAATTGGAAATTTTCAGAAAACCTGTAACTCAATAACATATAGGCTCTAATGCCACTATTATAATAAGCCGGAACCGAAAAAGCATAGAGTAGATCGTTTTCATAGGCATAAATCCTGCTATCGTAGTCTTCAATCTCGAATAAGGCAAAGCGGGCGCTGGCAGAAAATTTCTCGTCGATGCTTTTATAATTAATATCCTGATAGATTAAAAATCCGGGTTGGGCGGTCTGGCTATCGGTTTGGAATATTTGATATTCAATTCTGTTTTTTAAAACCAACTGTGGATGAATCTGATAGCTAATATGATACCGAATGCCGTATTTTTCCTGATTTTCGAGAACAGGGTTTTGTATATCATCATCGCTGAGATTAATGCTTTTTTTCTTGTATCGGGCTCTGATTTCCATTTGCACATTTCGGTTTAAATCAAAGTCCATTTGCAAGTTGAATTCTTCACCGGCGGAAGGTGCATTTACGCGGAATTTTAACCATGGGAACGAAAAAATATCGGCATAGGCATTTAAAACGATCCTTTTAGAAGCCTGAAAGCTGATGCCTGTATAAATACCCCGCTCATTTTTATTCAGGGTATTCTCGCCAAATGCGGCACCAAAGAAATTGTTGTATGATGCCTCGTAATTTCTGAAAAGCAAAGCCAGGGCAAAACGACTGCTCAATGCCGAGGTAAGTCCGGCCATATAGGCCCAACCGCCGTCGATATTGTGGCTCATCTCGCCAAATAAACTTACATTATAAAGCTGAAATTGCATGTCAGATCCAACCACAGTATTGGTAGTTCCTTTAAAATTAAAGAATTGATAGGGGGTGTCTGTACCCACCAATTCCTTGTCAAGCTTCATTTGCGAGCCAATTATCCCAATATTTAAATTCCCTTTTTTATAGCCAATTCGCGAGCCGAATAACTGAACCTGAAGGCTGTTCTTTTTAAGCAAATCGTTTACCGTTCGGTGATAACCTGTTCCATTTATCGATTCTATAAAGTGGATTTCCTGATCGTCGGCTAATGTAAAATCCGATGCATCTTGTTTTTTCGATGAGTAAAAAGCCAGAAGACTCCAACCTTTTTTGCTCAAATTGACGGCGGCTCCCCGCAAAAACTTATTTTCTTCGGTTGAGCTGTTGGGTTTAATCTCACGGGAAAACTTCTTCACTCCCAGACTATTGACCGATTTTCCAAAAGCTAGCGAGGACCAAACATTCAATCCCTGACCTAGTAAAATATGAAAATCGCCCACCACAGCCTGCTGAACAATGCCCATTTTCTGTGCAAATACGTGAAAAGAATAAAAATCGAAGCCTTTTTTATAGGTGTCGCCAATGAGAGAGTCCAGAGTAGGGTTGGAAATGTTTTCTAAAAAAAGCTCGCCGGCATCCTTTTCCGCAACCAGTCCAAGACTAAAGACATTTGAAAATTTATACTGATATTTTAAATAGTATTTATTGGGGTTTCCGAGGTATTTCGAGTTGGGTTTGGTGTTCCATATGGAGTCTGTTCGGTCTTTATATCCTTCCGAAGGCTGCATAACACGTTGATATCGAAGGAAAATAGTGTGTTTACCATATCTCAGAATCTTTTTCGGGTTAAATGCTATTTCCGCTTCAGGCTTCACGGTTTCGATAAATGGGATGAGTTGAATAACGTTTTGATCGGTGAATCCGTCCACAAGCATCAATTCGTTTGGGCTGAGCAAAAATCCATTACTGTTTATATATTGCCTCAGGTTTTTATATTGCGACTCCGAAATCAGGAAAAGCGCAATGAGTTTCTGAACCTCTGTTGAGTTTATATTCACTGGATTTTGCAGTAAATCCTGAAAGTCGTCAATGAGTTCGGTAAAATCGGCTTCGCTGTCAGTTTGTTCCGTTAAGTCTTCAATCAGGTTTTTAATTATCGGCTCCTGCCCGAAGGCTATACTGCTATGCAATAGCAGAATACCCGCTAAAACCTTTAAAAATCGCCGCAGAAATTTTGAAGTCATGGCAGCCATTAATTAAAATTGAAGAGTAACGATACTCTGGGAGAAAAACCCAGGGTTTGATGATAGCCAGTGCCGATGTCCAATAATATTTTATTCCACTTCAATCCAAAACCTAAGGTGAACAGGGAAGGATTGGTGGCGATTCCCACGCGGGTAACAAAATGAGAACCAATAAGATATTGGACTCCAAATTTATAGATGGTTTTTTGCTCAAGTATTTTTTCGGCTTCAATGGCCAAAGATAAATTCGGGTCGAGGTTGTAAAGCAATCCCAATTTGAAACCTACGGGTAATTGTTCTTTGTTTTGATTACCAATTTTCATGGCAATGGGATTGAAAACATGGGCTCCTATATCTAATTTTTTCGACAGATGGCCATACAAACCAACTTCAAAACTCACCGCCTGGGCGCTTCCGTATTCTCCCCCGATAAAAGTTCTGAAATAGTCGAGCTGAACACCTATTGCAAAGTTTTTTCCCAGAGCTTTTCCGTAGGCCAGGCCAATTTTTTGCTCATTGTACTCCGAAAAACCAAAATACTTCATATTCACGCCCAAGGTTCCAAATCCAGTTGGTAAAACTACCCCAAGTGCTTTTGTGCTCAGATTTTTATCGGCAAAAAATCCCTGGTCATAGTCCAAAGCCACCGAAATTTTATCGTAGAAGCCAAGGGCAGCCTGATTGTGATGAAGAGAATAGAAGTCAGTTCCAACCACACTCACAGTGCCCATGCCCATCGATTTGGCGCCAATAGAAACTGGATCGTGGATAGCAAATAAAGAAATTGGAATTATGAAAAGAATAAGAAAAAATATCTTGAAATTCATGCTTATGTTATTACTTTTAGGGTCATAAAAATATTAAAAATCTCCATGCAATGAAGAATTTATTCAGCTTTTTATCTGACCTGAAAAACAACAACAATAAAGAGTGGTTCGATGCCAATCGCGGAAGCTATGAACAGTCAAAAAAAACAATGGAAACCCTTGTACAGCAAATCATTGAAAAGATTTCTCAGTTCGATTCGTCTGTTTCGGGCACCGAAGCACGTAAAGCTGTTTTTCGCATCAATCGCGATGTTAGATTTTCCAATAATAAGGAACCCTATAAAACCAATATGGGTGGCTTTATAGTTCCTGGCGGAAAAAACAGTGGCAAAGCGGGATATTATCTTCACATTGAACCAGGAGCATGCTTTTTGGCGGGTGGAGTTTATTGTCCCGAAGCAACAGTGTTGAAAAAGGTGCGTGAAGAAATTATTTACAATACATCTGCATTTAAGCAAATAATTGATAATAAATCATTTATAGATGTTTTTGGAGAAATTCAGGGGGAAAAACTCAAGAGACCACCAAAAGGTTTCCCCGAGAATTTTAGCGATATGGAGCTGTTGAAATACAAAAGCTATACAGTGGTTCATCAAATATCAGACTCAAAGCTTCAGGAAGATGGCTTTGTTGATTTTGCAACCGATGTGTTCAAAGAAATGAAACCGTTCAATCAGTTTATAAACAGTGGAATAGACCATTCGTAAAGTTAATCGAATATTTAGTGTTATTGGACAGAAGCCACTCTGCCATAAAGATGGAGTCGGTATTTAAGTTTTTCAGCATCAATGGAGCGAAGCTTTTGATGGCTAAACCTCCACGACCAGTTCATAGGGCTTACAATGCCCGGAATATTTATTAAAGATTCGGAGCCCAAATCCATTAAATCCTGAATGGGGAAAATGCACAAAGGTGTAGAGCTTGCCATGATTCTTCCGATTAGCCATTCAGTATTAATAGTGGATAATTCAACCCCGTAATATTCGCTAATATGTAGTTTGGCTTTTTCGTCGAGGTTTTCGTGCCAGTTCCTTAACACATCGTTGTCGTGAGTGCCGCTATAATAGATTTCGTTTGGCTCCAGATAGTGGGGAAGATGGTTGTTATGAAGATTTCCGTTGAAAGCAAATTGAAAAATTTTCATCCCCGGAATACCGAAACTATGCCGCAAATCTTCTACTTCTTTCGAGATATGCCCCAGATTTTCCGCCAGCAGGCCATCAGGTTTAAGTGCTGTGAGTCGCTGGAGCAAGGCTTTTCCAGGTGCTTTATTCCATTTGCCTTTTCGGGCAGTTGTTTCTTTGGCCGGTGTGCTCCAATACGCTTCTATTCCTCTGAAATGATCGAACCGCACCATATCATAAAGGCTGAACATATATTGTGTTCTTTGAGCCCACCAGGTAAAACCGGTCTTTTCGTGATATTTCCAGTCATAAAGCGGAAAACCCCAAAGCTGACCATTTTCCGAGAAAAAATCAGGGGGTACACCAGCCACCGAAATGGGTTGAAGGTTCTTGTCTAACTGAAACAATTCCGGATTTCTCCAAACCTCCACACTATCGTAGCTCACATAGATGGGCATATCGCCTATAATGCTGATATTCTTAGACCTGGCATAAAATTTAATTTTTTGCCATTGCCTGTAGAAAATGAACTGAACCATTTTATGAAATTCGAGCCTTGCACTCAAATCGCTATAAACCGATTCGGGAATTTGCTCGTAAAAGCGGTAATTATCGGGCCATTCATCCCAAGTTATAAACGCAAATTTCTCCTTAATGGCCATAAAAAGCACGTAATCGTCGAGCCAGAAATTATTGGTATGAACAAACAAATCGTATTCGGTGAATATTTCTTTACCGGCTCGTTGATAAAAATGCTGAAATACTATTTCGAGAATGCGGTTTTGTTCATCTTCAACCACTTGATAATCAATACGGTTGATATTATGCTTGAGCAAATAGGGCAATTCGTTGGTTTTTAGCAAACCCCATTGTGCCAAAATCTCCATATCAATTAATAGATGATTCCCGGCAAAAGCCGATGGTGAAGAATATGGCGATTTTACAGAGTCGACCGGGTTTAATGGCAGCACCTGCCAATACGAAAAACCGCAAAGGTTCAGAAAATCAATAAATTCCAGGGCTTGTTTGCCCATTTTTCCCATACCATAATCTCCGTTTAACGAGAAAACGGGACATAAGACTCCGGCAGCTCTTTGCATTTCGTTTTTACAAAAGGTGGTTACAGTTAAGATGTTTTTATTCTCGCATCCTTATCACTTATAAATATAACAGAAATGGCACCCAGAATCATCAGCACTCCCGCCATCATAATAGAATAAAGTGGATCGCTGTTAAAGGCGTATTTCAAAATCAGTCCGCCAAAAATTCCATTGATAATCTGGGGGATGGTGATAGACATATTGAACAGTCCCATAAAAACACCCATTTTATCAGGAGGAATGCAGTTGGCCAACATGGAATAAGGCATGGCCAGAATAGAACCCCAGGCAAATCCAATCCCAAACATAGGTAGAATGAGCCAATGATAGTCCTGAATTACAAAGAATGACAGGAAAGATAGTCCGCCAACTGTCAGGGCAATACTGTGCGTCATTCGTCGACCCACATAGCGGGCAATCACCGGTAGCAAAAGGGCGAGAATAGCTGAAACTCCGTTATAAACTCCAAATAGAATTCCAACCCAATTTCCTGCTTCCTGATATGCCTGACTTTCAGGATCGGTGGTGTTGAAAAAATGCTGGGCAACCGTAGGTGTGGTATAAACCCACATGCTGAAAAGCGCAAACCAGGAAAAAAACTGCACCAATAAAAGCTGCCACATGACTTTGGGGATTTTAAATTTGCCTTTTTCTCTCTGTGATTCAACTTCTTCGGCATAAAACTCTGGTGGATACTCTTTGGTGGAAAACACGGTCCATACAATACTGCTTATGAGAACGGCGGCTCCAATATAAAACGACCAGATTACATTCGAAGGAACATTTCCCGATATTTCTGCATGGTCCATAAAACCGAACCAGTTGGTCAGAATATAGGGCAACCACGAACCCACCACAGCACCTATGCCAATGAGCAGAGTTTGAACCGAAAAGCCCAGCGTGTGCTGCTCGTCGGGCAACTTATCAGCTACCAGAGCTCTGAATGGCTCCATAGAAATATTAATACTGGCATCCATTATCATAAGGAGTCCCCCGCCAATAAGCATGGGAGAAATAAGTCCGGCAAATTGGGGGGCATTGGGCATTAGAACCAATGCTATGCTGGTTAAGGCAGCACCAACCAGAAAGTAAGGGCGTCGTCGTCCAAATCGGTTCCAGGTTTTATCGCTCATGAGCCCGATGATGGGTTGAATAATCATTCCGGTGAGGGGTGCCACCAGCCAGAACCAGCTCAAATGATGAAGGTCGGCACCAAATGTGAGAAGTATTCGTGAAGCATTGGCATTTTGCAGTGCAAATCCGAACTGAATTCCAAGGAATCCAAAGCTCATATTCCAGATTTGCCAGAAACTAAGTCTTGGTTTATTTAGCATAATATTAAGGTTGTATTATTTTTTTTGATTAGGGTGGAAAGATAGAAATTTTCCAGAAACCTTGATGCTAATATTCGCCGAAATTGATTCAATTTTGTAGAAGTTTGAATTACTAAACTCATTTCTATCCCGTTTCACCATGAACCTATGGGCGGTTTATTTAACGGAAAATGAAGTTAGGTAAATTAATCATTTGCACGTCAAGCCTTTAAATAAAGTATTAGAAGCGAATGATGGTCAAAACTGTTTTGTTATTCAGTTACATGAAACAGGGTGTTCAGGTTTGTGGTTACGGTAAAGAAATTGTAGCTTGGGCCTAAATATTGAGCTTTTCGGGCATAACTAATCTCGAACTGATACACTTTAACACCCAAACCCCACGACCAGCCTATGGTTCCGGGTTTGGCATCTACCAGCATTTCTTTGCGGAGCAAATAGTTGTAACCGGCTCTCAGTCTCAGAATTTTAAACGGACGCAATTCAGCACCCAAAACGATATGTCGCATGGCTTCGTCGGCTATTTCTGCAATGCCGGTTTTTGTTTTGGTAGTTTCATCTTCGTTAAACGAGCTGGTCTCGTCTTTCTGGTCAAAACGCAAATCCCACCGCTGAAGATTGGTAAATAAAACCGAAAATGTGAGTGGAATATGCTGAAGTGTTTTGGAAACACCAGCTTTTATTTCGAAAGGGAGGCGTTGATTTTCACCGTAATAATAGGTTATTTGGCGGCCAATATTACTAAAAACAACCGAGGCAGTTAAATTGCTTTTCGGGTTGTGATAGGTTCCGGCCACATCAACTGCCAGGCCAAAACTTCCATAAGACTCAAAATTGCTCATGATGCCCTTTAAATTGGCACCAATGGAAAAATTACTGTCCAAAGAACGACCCCAGCCTAAATTAAGCGAATATTCATTGGCGGCAAAATTCCCCTGAGTTGCTCCTGATTCGTCGGCATATTGAAATTTTCCGTAATCGATAAAATGAACAGTTCCCACAAAATTTCCCAGCTTGTTGGTATGATAGCCATAAGTGGCATAGCCAAAATTAATATCGGTGAAATAATCCACATAACTAAGCGACAAGTTGTTATGCATTTCTGAAGTAATAAGTGATGGATTTGCCACAGCCACATTGATATCGTTATCCTTCACGGTTAAAAAATTGCCTCCCATGGCGGCTATTCGGGCAGAATTATTGAGAGTCAAAAAATCGTAGGTAGAATTTCCTCCGCTTTGACCGAAACTGGTGATGGATAAAAGCACGAATAACGTAATTAAACTCTTTGTATATTTTTTCACAACGATTTGCTTAGGATTTTTGTAATGCAGTGTAAACGCTGACATTAATCGTAATATTGTTTGTCTCGTAAATATTTCGTTTTTCAAGTGGCAAATATATCAATTCGTCAAAGATAAAACAGGAAACTACAGCGAATTTATAACAATCCATTGCGTCGACTTATTAACATATTTTGTCTTAAATATATTTAAGTTGGCTGAAGTCACCCAACGCTTTAATAACTATTTTCGTTACAGTTAAAAGAGTTAATACAAAAATAATGATACGATAAAACCATGAAAAAAAATAGATTTGTTCTACTATTAATCTTTGTTGTAGCTTTCATGAGCTGTAGTAAGCATGAAGGCGAAGGCGGAACATCAACTATCAAAGGCACCGTGATTGTAACTTTGGTCAGCGACGATTTTCAAAGAGTTTATGCAATATTTCCCGATGAAGAAGCCGAAGTCTATATTGTTTACGGAGACGATGAATTTTATGGCGATAATATTGAAACACAATACGATGGGACCTTTCAATTTCAGTATTTGAGAAAAGGAAAATATCAGGTTTTTGCCTATTCTGACGATGAAACCGGCCAATCGATTAGCGGTAAAAAGCCAGTTTTTAAAAATGTTGAAATCACTAAGAATGGTCAGAATTTGATTGTGACCCCCATCGAAATCTACAATCAGGTGTCGAATTACGAAGGCAGCAGCACCATCACCGGTAAATTATTTGCTCTTGACTATAATGCAGAAATGACGATTCTAAAAGATAGTTTCTACGTGAAGGACGAATACGTTTATATTGCCCGCGAAGGCGATGGTTACTATTTTGAGCGCATAAAAACCTATTACGATGGCAGTTTTACTTTTCCGGCATTGCCACAGGGAAAATATGAAATTTATGCCTATGGTCGCGATTTTACTGGCCATGATCCACAGGATTTGGTACCTTATATAGTCTATGATAGCATAACTGCCAATAAACAAACAGTGGATGTGGGAAGAATCAGAATAATAAATTAGACAAATAAGTTGGACAAGCTGAGAGAGATAGTAGAAAAAATGGAATCCATTTCGCTTAAAGAAATGGACAGGGTGTCGCTGATGAACAGAACCGATACTAAGTTTTATTTGCATGAAAAATACCTTCCACATATCCTTTCATCAATTCAGGATAATTATTTTGTGCTTGAAATTGAAACAGAAAGAATCATGCCCTATGAAAGTCATTATTATGATACACCATCATTTACTATGTATCATTGGCATCACAGCGGAAAATCCAATAGGTTTAAGATCAGAAGGAGACAGTATTTGCTCACTGGTGAAATCTACCTTGAAGTAAAATTTAAAAACAATAAGGGCAAAACCCTGAAAAAAAGGGAATTGGATGGTAAAAAAGGAGATGAAGGCCAAATTTTTGTGGAGAAAAATACACCTTTTAAACATGAAGACCTGCAGTATATACTCAGCAATCGGTTCTCACGCATTATGTTCATTAATAAGCATATAAATGAAAGAATCAGCATCGATTTGAATCTGTGTTATCATAAACTGCAAGCCGAAACCATCAACATTCCTCATTTGGCAATCATCGAAATTAAATCGGAGCTCTATGCAGAAAATTCAGAAATGCAGCAAACTTTAAAAGGATTACAAATCTATCCGCAATCGTTTAGTAAATTCGTAACAGGATGCCACTTGTACTATGAAAACCTGAAATTTAACAGGTTTAAAGGAAGATTTTTGAAAATAAACAAACTAATTAATCAGGAGATTTTATGATGCTCTTCAATCAAATGCCCATCATCAGCGACCATCTTTTCTCATTTCTGCTGAGAATTCTGCTCAATCTTGTTTTTACGTTGATTGTTATTCGTTTTATCTATTATCCAAAAACTCGCCGAAAAGATTATTTATTTACTTATTTTCTCATAGGTAATGTGATTTTCTTTATGGTCTATCTGCTTGGTGATGCGCAAATTAACCTCGGTTTTGCCTTTGGAATGTTTGCTATTTTTGGAATTATCAGATATCGAACCAACCCAATTCCAACCAAAGAAATGACCTATCTGTTTGTGGTTATTGCGCTTTCGGTCATCAATGCGGTAACCAACGATAAGTTGAGTGTTTTTGAAGTGGTTCTTTCAAATATTATTATCGTATTTATCACTTATGCTCTGGAAAACATATGGTTAACCAATCAGGACTTGTCGAAAACAATCAATTTTGAGCGCATTGAACTTATAAAACCAAACAGATATGATGATTTGATTACCGACTTGCGCGAACGAACCGGCCTCGATATTCACAAAGTAGAAATAGGTAGCATCGACTTTCTGAGGGATGTGGTAAAAATCAGAATCTTCTTTTATCCGCCTCAGAATGGGGGACATATTATTGATGAAGACAGTTTGTAAAGGTACAATATTGAAGCGGTTTAAACTCATTGGATTTTTTCTTTTGCTGGTGATGGCAAGCTTGCATCCCATCATCCTATATGGACAGGAAAACGACTTTCAGCTTTGGGGCGATTTGTCGGCAAGCTATAAAATCACGAAAAAGATTGGTATTCAAGGGGAAGCGGGACTTAGAACACGCGAGAATACGCAATTACTTAAACAATATTATGCTGAAACCGGACTGAATTATCAGATTTCCAAACGCTACGATGCTCAAATAAATTATCGGTTTACCGATTATTATCTTTTTGGAAAAACCAGTATCCAAAGGCTTTCCGCCGATTTATCCTACGACAATAAATGGAAAAGGCTGTCTTATAGAGTCAGGGTTCGATACCAGCAGGAATGGTTTATAAGTAATTATAGTCATGAGTTCACCGAGCAACTCTTGCGAACAAAAATTTCCGTGAAATACAATATCAAAAAGATCAAATTAGCCCCATATTTGGGATTTGAGCATTTTCTGGGACTTAATGGAAAGAATGCCTTCTTGTCGACAGCTCTGCGGATTTCTGCGGGTGTCGATTATCCACTCACTAAAAAGTCAGGAATTTCAATAGCATATTTGGTCGATAAGGAATTGTTGAAGTCTGTTCCAACAACCGCTTTTGCAATTTCTGTTGGGTACAAAATAAAACTGAATTAACTGCTAAAAATCAGGTATTTAGCAAGTGTTATTTGGTCTTTAGGAATACCTTGGGGTTTTTGTGAGCTATTTTTCTGAACAATTCTTCGCCCAGATAAGCCCGTAAATCCAATCCAAATCTGCGCTCGTCCGACTCAGTCTCCACCATATAGAAATCCGAACCAAACATGATTTTCTCCAGAAGTTGATCGTCTGTTAATAAAACCTTGAGCAATGAGAAATAGGAGGGATCACTCATCGTAAAACTGATATCGGTATAGAAATTTGGCCAGGTTTTCAGCATCTCCCGAATAATCAAAAACCAATTATCCTTATTACCGGGTCTTTCTAAATATTCTGTCCAGTAATGAGCAGAACCAAAATGTGCCATGCTTATTTTCAATTCGGGAAAATCTCTCATCACATATTCGTAGTTCGAAGGATGTGTAAAGCTTGCGCAAATCTCTTTTCTGCTTTTGTCCTTAGTAATTACTGGAGTTTTCGATTTTTTCAAAAGCTGTTCCAACTCGCTGTTACTTCCCCTAAAATGAACTGGATTATAGGGCGAGCAATGGGCAATTACTGGCAGTTTATGTCGCTGACAATAGTCGTAAATCGGATACAATCGCTCATCGTAGGGGAAAATACCCAATGGGGGATAGAGCTTTAATCCCCTGAATTGTTTCTCTTCCACAAAGTGATAAAAAATGTCTTCGTAGTTGGGTCTGCGCGGATCGACATGTACAAAAGGAATCACGCGTTTAGGATAAATTTCCTTGAGAACGGCAAGCTCATCCAACTGTTCCCGGTAATTTCTCGGAACATTCCCGGCACCCATAAATGCCATATCCATGGGTAAGATTACAAACCGTGTGTCGTCGGGATAATAACCGGCGCATTTCTCGAAAATAGCCTGTTGACTGCCCAATTTCCCGGTTTTAATAAACTTCACATACCGATCGAGCAAATCCTTTTCGGAAAATGGGTTCATATTATTGAGAAAGTGGGTAAAGACATTGGCGCCAAAATTACTGGCCAACAACCTCACGAGCCCCAGCGGTAAAAATTTTACCGGAATATCATCCTGCTTAAAGGTGTGAATATGGGCATTATAAATAATATAGGACATATCAATTAAAATTAAAAACTATTCTATTATCATTTTACTCACCTGAGTTTCTCCGGTGGTATTTTCTGCTTTGATAAAATAAACTCCCGATACCGGGGAACTTACATTCAACCGCTCTTCAACCAATTCGCTTTCCATTAAAACCTGACCCAAACTATTGATTATCTGAATTTTAATTCGATCGTCACGGCCATAATTTTTCTCTATCCAAAAGGATTGATTGGCGGGGTTTGGAAAAAGCCTTACCAATTTTGATCGATCCGAACCATCAAACTCGTGGTTCGTCAGAATCGTTTCACCTGGGGGAAACAGAATATAGTCGAGCCAGGCAGCATCCAATCCCGAATTGGCACTGGCATCTTTTACATATTCCCATTTAAAAGTATGTGAGCCATCCATTACAGGAAAGGTAAACTGCTCAAAAAGAACCAATCCCGACCAGGAATAAACAATTTCATCATCGATATAAAAATGTAAAAAATCAAACTCTTTCTGACTCGAAATTTGAACATAAAACGAGATTTGATTGTCAGAAAGCACCATATAATTGAGTTCGAGAACACTGCTTTGGTTGTGGTCAATATCCCCCGATTTCAGCGAATAATCGCCTTCGGCCACATAATCCGATGCTAAATGCCACTCCAAATCGCCTGAAGTTTGCCAGGGAAATTGGTTCATGGTTTGCGATTCCCAGTCTTCCACAATCAAACCCATGGTGAAATACAAATCATGTTGCATGGAAAATGGAGCTGCTTCAATGGTATTTGTCAGACTCACATTGGTTGGAACCGGAACTCCATCTTCGGCAGTAATCTCGAAAATCATCGAAAATCCAATACCGGGAGCGAGTTCAGTAAAATTCTGATTATTAGCATCTATACTCACATAGCTGGAATTAGAAGATACACTGCAAACCCCCTCAGGAAAATTGGCATGACCCACATTGGTGATGGTGTAATTGGCATTGGCCGTTTCGCCGGGTTCCAGATTGCCATTGCCATTGCCAACAGTTTCGTCGAAACTAATGAGCGAATATTGAAGCCGGGGAGCAAGTACCACAAAACTAAAGGGGCTGCTCCATACCATATTGCCATCGGTGGCCGAAAATGTAAAATCTAGCTGGTGCAAATCGGGGATATTCAACGAAGTGCTAAAACTAAACACCGAAGGAATAACAATTTCATCACCGGCCAAAATCTGACCCACAGCATATTCCCCCTGAGTAATTTCCATATTTGGGTCGGAGCTCAAAATGCTGATAACCACATTTTCTGCGGTTTCGTTTCCAATATTTTTAATGGTGAAATCGAGTGTAACTTCCTCGTTAAACTCTATAATTCCGTTGTTGTTGGTTTCTGTAAAACTGTGAGCCGTAGTCATTACATAAGATCCCTCGGCAGGAACTATGAGAATTTTGCCTTCATAGCGAAAGTAATTTTGCTTTGTTACTACCACTTTAAACTCATTTCCAGGCTCTTGCATGGGGAAGCTCAAGGTAACAAATCCATCGTTCACCAAGCCCGAAGTGATGTATTCTTCATCAAGCGAAAGTCCAACCATGGAGCCATTTTCGGCATAAACATCCACCGATGTAATGTCGCTTGTGAGGCCGAATTCATGTGCCACCGGGTTTGTTTGGGGAACTTCGGTATAAACCACATTATAGGCGTCGCCAAAATGGTGGAATAAGCGGTAAGTAATGAGTTTCATGCTGTTATCGGCCCAGCTGGTGGTGCTTAGGAAATATTTGCCGCTGGCCAATCCGAAAGCCGGACGAAAATCGCGTTCAGGTATTTGATTTCCACCGTAATCGGGCATAAAATCGGGCCACATATTGTCGTAAATTCCCCAAACCAAAGCATCGTTTACAAAGCTGTAGGAAACCTGAGTTGGCGCCGTAACGCTCAATGCACCACCATTTTGGAGTCGATGAAAGTTTTCGCCAAAGCTTCCGGTTCCTACATCGAATTGTCCGGTTTGACAATTGATGGAAAAAACATGAGAAAGCTGGCCAACATTGGTCAAATCTTCAATATGGTTGCTGTTGAAAGCGGGCTCACCCCAACCGCCATAATAGCCATGGTCGCGGTGCTGAAGTATAAAGGCGCCATTATTAATAGCACCCACAATATTTGCTGCGGTTCCTCCTGTCCATTCTCCTAATTCATTGGGTGTGGCGGGAATATAGTTCAAGCCATTGGGACCAAAATAGTTCAATACGGTCGATGTGCCCGAAGCCGATGACCAGGGATCTACATCGGGGTTTCCTTCGTAAATGGCATTGACGCGTACTGGGGTTTTACCCAGAACATTTTTCATATATCCACCCACCGTTTCGCTGCAAATCTGAAACCAACGCTCTGTTTGCCAACCTAAAGCGGTTATTGGACTATTGTAGAACGATTCGGAAGTGGGTGGTGTGCGTTCATAATCGATAAATTTTCGAACCAATAGTTCAAGTTCTTCTGCATTGTTACCCGTGAGACGGGCAAAAACAAATTCGGGCAGGTTATTTCCATTCACATCGGCATAATACTGGTCGGTAATATAGGTTCCTTCGTAAGGATGTGTAAACGAAATGGAGGTGATACCAGCATCTTCGGTGCCATAATCTGCCATCATTAAAACAGCTGAAGGAACTGGATTCCAGGTGTTATAAACATCAGTAAAAAAATTTTTAAGTATCTGAATATCATTTCCCCCAATTTCTGAGAGCGTCATTACGCGGGTTAAAATTCCCTGCTCGTTTCTAAATTTTTTAATGGAATCGGCCCAGGGGAGAAAATCTTCATGGTCGGGAATCACAATCAGATATTCGCAACCGTAATCTTTGGAACTGCGCTCGATTTTAGAATAGTTAATCTTGGGGATGTTCTGATTGTTGAGCACCAAATCGTCGAGAATCTGATCCCAGGCATGAGAACGAAATCTGATGTCGCCATAGGAATTGTCGCCGCCAGAAATTTGAATTTCGATGGACAAGTTTTTATGAACCACCATTTCGCCCGTTGCCGCATTGAACTGAAAAGGCGAAAGACCAATTTGCAGCATTTGCATTCCCCTGAGCTCAAAAGTTTTAGATTGAACAGGTAGGAGAGGGAACAGCTCATTTTTTTCATATTGAGCACCTTTGGTGGCAGGCTGACTCACTTCTATGTCGAAAGGAATGGCAGCAGCCGGAGCGAGCATCAGATTTGAAATCGTTTCTGTTTCATCCGTTTTTATGACGATGGTAGCTGTTGAACCATTGGGAATCAGCAAGGTTTTGCTTAAATAGGGCAATTCCGGATATCCTGCTTCGCCGGGATTAAGACTCAAACCATAGTTGATACTTTTCATGGTTTCTCCATCAATCACTCTATCCATTATTTCGAACTGATGAACCGAAAAATCCAGCTCGATTTTGGAAGGTTGTGCAGAAATCAAACGGAATCCTTCTGCACCTTTATTTTCGGGGTATTCATATTTCTGTGAAAACCCGGGGGATAAAAAAAGAGACAGAAAAAGTAAAAGAGCAAAAGGTCGAAAATTGCGGTTCATGTTGTGTAAATTGATGATTAAGAGAACAAAAATAACAAAATAACCATGAGTTGGCAGATAAATGCCATGATTCACCCTAAGAATTCGCTCCACGTCAATTTTAAACCGGAACTACAGATTTTTACCCATATCCCACAAAATCAATTTTATTGAATTTATTTCAGCTTGATTTGCTATCCTTAGCTTATCTAATGGGCGAGAAATACGGGGTTTTTAATGGAGCAAAAAAGTAAATCCATTTTATTTCCAAAAGTCTTATTTTTGGCAGCTGCAATGGGCTGTTGGTTGGATTTTTCTAGTTGATTGTTTCATTCAGCGGAATACATAGATTTGTATAAGAGTCAGCTATTTATATAATTAGTTACTGCGTTCGAGTGATATTCCTGTTTCATATTTTATTTTTTAGCAAAACAAAAATAACAAAACAAGTTTTCATTTCGGGCACTTTCTTTCGGAACACAATGATGACGCCATCATTGTGTTCCGAAGGAAATACCTTCAACAACGTTGTGAAACTTTACAA
>DYSN01000191.1 GCA_020718205.1 Draconibacterium orientale | reverse complement strand
ATTGAATTTACAATTTATAGTATTCAAGATAAAAAACAAAAGATGAGAAAAACAGTAATAGTCATAGTATCCATTGGTTTGATGTTGTTTGCGGCATGTAAGAAGCAAACAAGTTCAGAACAAACCTTAATTGACAACAAGGTCGATTCGGTATTGAAGTTAATGACTTTGGAAGAAAAGATTGGGCAGTTGTCGCTTTATACAAGCGATATGGACCAAACCGGAGCCTTTATTCGCAAAGAATACATACAAGATATAAAGCAAGGTAAAGTAGGAGCTATTTTCAATGCGTATGGAGCAGCTTATACACGCAAGTTGCAAGCTATGGCAATGAATACCCGCATGAGAATCCCATTATTGTTTGGTTATGATGTGATTCATGGACATCGCACTATCTTTCCGGTGCCTTTGGCAGAGGCATCGAGTTGGGATTTGGGGGCAATAGAACTTTCGGCACGAGTTGCCGCTACCGAAGCCGCCGCCGAAGGTTTGCATTGGACTTTTGCGCCCATGTGCGACATAGCACGCGACCCACGTTGGGGACGTGTGGTGGAAGGTGCAGGCGAAGACCCATTTTTGGGTTCGCTCATAGCAAAGGCACGAGTTCAGGGCTTTCAGGGCAGCGACTTATCTGCAGTGAATACTGTGGCGGCATGTGTGAAACATTTTGCGGCTTACGGTGCAGCCCAAGCCGGACGTGATTATCATAGCGTTGATATGTCGGAGCGTATGTTGCGCGAAACTTACCTTGCGCCTTACAAAGCGGCTATTGACGCAGGAGCGGTTACGGTGATGAGTTCGTTCAATGATTTGAATGGCATTCCCGCCACAGCAAACCATTTTTTGATGACCGAAATACTTCGCAACGAATGGAATTTCAAAGGATTTGTAGTTACCGATTATACTTCTATTATGGAGTTGATGTTTCATGGAGTAGCAGCCGATACAGCGCAAGCCTCTGAAATGTCGATAAATGCGGGCATTGATATGGATATGCAATCCGGTTTTTACAACCAAGCACTCGAAAAGTTAGTGAAAGAAAACAAGGTATCAGAGAAAACTATTGATGAGGCGGTTAGACGAATATTGAAAGTAAAGTTCCAATTGGGTTTGTTTGATGACCCTTACCGTTATTGCAACGAAGAGCGTGAAAAAACAACCTTGATGAAACCAGAGTTTCTGGAAGCTGCACGCGAAGTAGCACGCAAATCGATAGTGCTTTTGAAGAACGACAACAATCTGTTGCCAATCAGTAAACAGACAAAAAACATAGCCGTAATAGGTACTTTGGCTGACAACAAACGTGAGATGATAGGCAGTTGGTCGGCAGCCGGAAACTGGACTAAATCAATTAGTTTGCTCGAAGGCATCAAAGCAAGTGCGCCCCAAGCCAATGTGCTGTATGCCAAAGGTTGCAATATAGCCGACGATTCGACACAGTATTTTGCCGAAGCCCTCAATGTGGCTAAAAAGTCTGACGTAGTGATACTTGCCATAGGCGAAGCGGCTTATATGAGTGGCGAAGCGGCTAGTCGTTCGAGTTTAGATTTGCCGGGTGTTCAATTGCAATTGGTTCAAAAGATACACGAACTAGGCAAACCCGTTGTAGTAGTGCTAATGAATGGCAGACCATTAACAATCAATTGGATAGGAGAGAAGATTCCGGCTATATTAGAAACATGGTTTTTGGGTACTCAGGCTGGCAATGCCATTGCCGATGTGCTTTTTGGCGACTACAACCCTTCGGGCAAATTGCCCATTACTTTCCCTCGTGCAGTGGGGCAAATACCCATTTATTACTGCATGAAAAATACGGGTCGCCCAATGGACGTAAACAACAAATATACGTCTAAATATCTGGATATTAGCAATGAGCCACTTTATCCTTTTGGTTTTGGATTGAGTTACACTACCTTTGAATATGGCGAACCCATGCTCAATAAAAAGGAAATGACCGAAGCCGAAGTACTTACAGTTTCTATTGATGTGAAAAATACGGGCAAATACAAAGGCGAGGAAGTTGTACAGCTCTACATCAGAGATTTGGTGGCATCAGTAGCCAGACCCGTAAAAGAACTCAAAGCATTTCAAAAGATAGAGTTAGAAGCCGGACAAAGCAAAACCGTAACATTTGAGATTTCGAGCAAGGAGCTTTCCTTTTATCGTGCCGATATGTCGTTTGGAGTAGAAAAAGGTAAGTTTATCCTAATGATTGGCAGCAACTCACGTGATACTAAAAACATAGACTTTATGCTGAATTAAGCAATTGCAAAGTGTAGGAATTACTGATACGATGACTTTGGAGTCATCGTATCAGTTTTCCGTTTATGCTAATTTATTGTTACTTTGCGTCTTTGCATCTTTGCGTGAATAAAAATATTGAAAATCACGCAAAGACGCTAAGCCGCAAAGTTACTACCTTTTTTATGTTTAGTAGCTTTGTTTTGTGTTTTTACTTTCCCGATTTTATTCTATTATCATGTTTGCAAAGCATTTGACAATTATCTGAAGTTGTTTTACCGCCTTCGTGCCAAGGTTTTATGTGGTCGGCTTCCATTTCCTTTAATTCAAATTCAACGTTACATTTTACACAAATTCCTTTTTGTCTTTCGTATGCTTCTCGTTTTTGTTTGTCAGTAAATGCTCGAATGCTCAAATATTTTTCATTACCTGTTAAAACATATTCATAAATGCCCGACTTTTTTGTAACATCTTCGTCTTGCATTAAAACCGTGATTTCTTCTTCCAGTTTGTTGGCATCAAATGGTTTGTCTTTGTAGCTATTGTACAGAAATCCATAATTTATACCTTTCATCTCTTTACGATATTTTGGAAAAACAACTTTTATCCAAGCCATTAAACCTGTAAAATACAACCACAATTCGCCTGCATTGGGCTTGTGTTGATTTTCCGCCATATACTGTTCTATCTTGTCATTGCTCAGCCAGCTTATTGCAGTTTCTAAATAATCCTGACGTATTGGCGAGCCTGTCATGTAATCGTTGCCAATCTGATACGCCGGACAACCTGTTTTGCTGAAATACTTTTTAGCTTCTGTTAGCCAAGTGCCTGTATAAATAGCATTTCGTAACTCTTGATTTGTTAGTTTTTCTCCTGCTATATTGATGGTTTTGAACCAATCTAATTTTTCTTTGTCGTTTCCTTCGCAAAAATAAATCATGAGTTTATACTCCAAGATTTGATTTTGTTCTACATCGGTAAGGTTATGAAAATACATTGCATTCAATGAAAAACTACCCAAAACATATTCGCAAATGCTTATTGTTCGTTGTTGCCCATCTAACACTTCGTAAGTATCGTCAGTATTTTTTACCCAATACATTACATTTAAAGGGAAACTTTTTTGAACTGTTTCAATAACCGAATCGCGCTGTTTGTCTTTGTAAACAAACTCACGTTGGTATTTGGGGCGTATGTTGAGTTTTCCTCCATAACCAACCACTCCGTCTTCGTTGTTGTTCACATAACCTTTTGCAACTTCGCTTATAGTTATTTCTTTTAGTTCTATTTTCATA
>DYSN01000018.1 GCA_020718205.1 Draconibacterium orientale | reverse complement strand
CACTAACCACCAACTCCCCCAAAACTTAAAGCTGACTCTTAACCAAAAGTTTCCACAATTGGTCTTTCAGCTCTGTGAGGCCTTTTTGAGCCACTGATGAAATATGGAGATGGGGAATGTCTTGTAAATCGTTGCTAATTAGTTCTTCCAGTTCTTTATCGAGTAAGTCGGATTTGGTAATTACCAAAAATCGTTCTTTATCGAGAAGCTCCGGATTGTATTGGCGAAGTTCGTTTTCTAAAATAAAAAACTCCTTGCGGATATTTTCGGAGGTTGACGGTACTAAAAAAAGCAGCACAGAATTTCGCTCAATATGTCTCAAAAATCTGGTTCCCAATCCTTTACCCAAGTGTGCTCCTTCAATAATCCCCGGAATATCGGCCATTACAAACGAGCGGTGGTCGCGATAGGAAACCATGCCCAAATTGGGTACCATGGTAGTAAACGGATAATCGGCAATTTCGGGTTTTGCAGCCGAAATGGAAGCCAGCAGAGTGCTTTTTCCGGCATTGGGAAATCCTACCAAACCCACATCGGCCAGAACTTTGAGTTCCAAAACAATTTCCTGCTCTTGAAGTGGTTCCCCGGGCTGCGCATATTTTGGAGCCTGATTGGTGGGAGTTTTAAAATGGTCGTTGCCCAATCCGCCTCTTCCGCCCGGCAGCAAGATGTATTTTTCTCCATCTTCGAGCACTTCGCAAATGATTTCTCCGGTTTCGGCATCTTTGCAAATAGTACCCAGGGGGAGTTCAATCACAGCATCTTTCCCATCGGCACCATGACGCCGGTTTCCACCACCCGATTCGCCAAATTCTGCTATCACGTGTCTGGTATAACGCAAATGGAGCAAGGTCCACAGGTTTCGGTTTCCAATTACAACTACATCTCCACCTTTTCCTCCATCGCCACCATCGGGGCCACCTCTTGGGTTAACCTTTTCGCGGTGAAAATGGGATGATCCGGCACCGCCTTTTCCTGAGCGACAATAAATTTTAATGTGATCTACAAAGTTCTGATTCAATGATTACCTCCCGGTTGTTGTTAGGGTTTCGTCAATTCTATCGACTAAACGCTGAAATATATCTTCTTCGGAACCATGCCCATCGACATAAGTAAACTTCTTAAGTTTTTTGTAATAGTCCGAAACTATTTGTGTACGGGTGAAAAACTCGTCGAGCCTATTGATGATAAGTTCCATATTTTCATCATAAGGACGTTTATAATGCGATTTGCCGCGCAAAGATAGTCTTTTGAAGCACTCCAGAGTGGATGTTTCTATGCCAATGGCCACCGATACGGTTTGATTGAGCTTCAGAAGCAATCCATCAAGAATATAAGCTTGAACAATAGTTCTGGGGAAGCCCTTGAAAATAAATCCGTTGGCTTCGGGGTGAAGTTTTATTTTATGCTCAATAACGTTAATTGCAATCTCGTCGGGCACAATTTCTCCTTTGAGCATATATTGCTCCACAGCTTTACCTATTTCGGTTCCCTGGCGAATTTCGTCGCGCAGGAGTTTTCCGGTGGAGATATATACAAGATTGTATTTTTCGGCCAATTTTTGTGCCTGAGTACCTTTTCCCGATCCGGGAGGGCCATAAAGAACCACATTGATCCACTGTTTTCTAAGGGTGGAGGTGATGGTTTCTTTGAGTTTTTCGAAAATACCTTCTATAGTGCCTGTTCCATCGATGGGGAAATAGACATTTTTGGCTTTATAAAAATCGGCAACCGGTTTGGTTTTATTCTCGTATTCCTCCAATCGATATTGAATTACTTCGAAATTATCGTCGGAGCGACCGGAAGTTTTAGAACGCTCAATCATACGGGTGATGAGCTCTTCGCGGGGAACTTCGAGACTGAGCATGGCCGAGAGGCTGGTGTTGAGGCGTAATAAAAGCCCGTCGAGAATATAGGCTTGAACTACAGTACGTGGAAAACCATCGAAAAGAATGCCTTTGGCTTTTTCATCGCGGGTAATATTTTGTTCTATGAGTTGCACAATGATTTCGTCGTCGGCCAACCCCCCTTTTTCAATAATATTTTTGGCCTTCATGCCGAGAATAGATCCTTCGGCAATTTCACGTCGTAAAATATCCCCGGTGGAGATATAGGTGAGGTTATATTTCTCGAGTAGTAGTTTGGATTGTGTTCCTTTTCCGGCTCCGGGAGGGCCAAATAATGCAATGTTTAACATAGACCAAAGTATTAGATTATTTTATAAATATCAGGAAGATTGCGTCCTAAGCCATCGTAATCGAGGCCGTAGCCCACAATAAAATCGTTGGGAATTTCCATGCCAATATAGTCGATGGTATAGTCTTTTTGAAAGGCATTGGGTTTAAAAAGCAGGGTTGCAATTTTAACATCACGTGCTTTGAGATGTTTGAGTTTTTGAATGGTATTTTCCATGGTGATACCAGTGTCTATAATATCCTCCACAATAATCACATCGCGGTCTTCGAGGCTCTCATCAAGACCAATGAGCTCACGCACCACATGGGTTGAGTTGGTTCCCGAGTAGGAAGAAAGTTTTACGAAAGTGATTTCACATTCGGCATCAATTTTTTTTATCAGGTCGGAGGCAAACATAAAAGCACCATTGAGAACAATAAGAAACAGGGGCTTTTTACCTTCATAATCCGCATTTATTCGCTCTGCCATGGCCGATACCGAATTGTCGATAACAGAGGCGGGAATAGAAACACGAAACTCTTTATCGTGTAATTTAACTGTATTGCCTTTCATAGATTGAATTTTATTTGAAACCGGAAGGAAAAAACTTCTCACCAAATGATTTAACTTGCTACAAATTTAGCAGAAAATTAATTCTATAGCCTGTGGAAGTTGAAAATCCTTGTATTTATTGGGGGTTTCTGTTCTAATTGTTAGCTTTTTGTTCTATTTCTACTAATTTTTGCTTGCGTGCGCTTTTTAATAAACCTTTTTCTACCAGCATTTCAAGGGGTTTTATTGACATGGCAATTACACCTTTAATGACCAGACTTATATAGGCATTGTTGGCAAAAGCATCGATATAGGGTTCGAGCAGTGTTTCGGAGAAAACAAAAAGAATGAGTGCAAAGATAAAAACTATGGTGGTAGCTTTTCTTCCGGCACGGGCTTTAATCAGGTCGTCGATGGTTTTCTGAAGTTCAACGTTTTTGTCGTTCAACTGATTGTTAAGGTTCGAAAGCTCTTCATTGGATTGATCGAGCTTTTTCTGCAATCGGTCGCTAATTCTGGTTATAAGCACCACCTGATCCAACAACTCGTCGTAGTTCTCGGTCATAACTTTAAACTGCGAAGTCAGCTTGTCAATTTCTTTGGCGTCGTCCGATGCTGCAAAATCGTGAGCTTGCTGCGAAAATCCCTTCTCCTTCTGATAAATACTTTCTTTCTCCGATTTTTTTGCCATTTTTAAGTGGTGTTTTTAAGCCTGATGATATTCAAAATTCAGACCAGTCACGTCTTCATAGTCTTCACCAGTTTCCAGCATTTCGTCATCGTCTTCGTCATAATACCAGTCAACTTGCACTTCTGCTCCGGGGGATTTTAATATTTCCTTGAGTTTTTTGAGCACTTCGAGAATGTATTTGGAAGAGCTGGTGTTGAAGTATTCAAGATAAATTTTGAGTGTGGTTTTGCTTTTTGGGTTTTGGGCATATTCCATAAGCCACTCTAACAATGGGTTATAAAATTCAAACGAGTTTTCGGGGATGCTTCGCCCACTGATTTCCAAAAAACCTGTGGTGTGATTAAAATCCACAAAAGGACTTTGTTTTGTTCCTTCAATTTTTAAATTTTCCATATTATTTTTTGATCTTTACGCACAAAGTATATTTTAACAACTCATCGGAAATGGGATCGAAATTGTATTCCAGCTCGCGCCCCGACCGCTTCTTCATGTCAATAAATCCCAATCCGGCCCCGCCTTTGAGCGAGAAACTATGATTGTTCAATATTTCCTTGAAGTAGGCTTTTAGAGCTGCATCGTCCAGGCTGTTGACCCGGTCTATTTTTTGCTGTAACAATGGCTTATCCGATGCCCGAATGATGTTTTGAGTTCGAATGCAATAATAATCTGCCTCGGTGAAGAAAACAAGATTTATTTTTCTTAATTCTGCATCGCTTTCACCCGCAATGGACAAATCGCGGGTATAGTGATAGAGGTTTTGAAAAATCTCCACCGCTATATTGAAAAGCTTCTTTCTTTTAACCTCGGGAATGTCCAGATTTATGCATTTGAAATCTAAATCGTCGAGCAATTCCGCAATGATGGGGCCGTTAATTTCTCCCGAATAGTCAATTATAGGGGAATATTTCTTTTCACTCATATCTATAAGTCTGTATGCCCCACAAATATGTGCATAATTATATTAATTTACAAGCATTTCCATAAATTTGAATGGCCTATTTTGATGGGTTCCGAATAACTTAAAAAAATAGCCTTTTCACACCTGATTTACACAATGAAAAAAGAAGGAAACCACCTTGTGTTTATCATGTCCGCTTAAACTCCCGCCCAATTGATTCTGATATGACCGCTCTATACCTCCTTTATTTTAACTATTTTTGCACCTCAAAAAAAATGAACGATGAGTAGAGTTAGAGTAAGATTTGCTCCAAGCCCAACCGGCCCTTTGCATATTGGCGGAGTGCGCACAGCTTTGTATAATTATCTCTTTGCCCGCAAAAATGGGGGCGATATGATTTTGAGAATCGAAGATACCGACCAAAACCGCTTTGTTGCCGATGCAGAAGAATATATTAAGGATTCGCTAAAATGGTGCGGCATTGAGTTTGACGAGGGAGTGGATGGTAAAGGAAAGTTTGGCCCTTACAAACAATCGGAACGAAAAGCCATGTATGAGCTATATGCAAAACAGCTCATCGAGAGCGGATGGGCCTATTATGCCTTCGACAGCTCCGGCGATTTGGAAAAACTCCGCTTGCAGGCCGAAGCCGAAAATCAGGTTTTTACCTACAATGCCCAAACCCGCAAAAATCTCAGCAACTCGCTCACCCTAAGCCCCGACGAAACACAAAGTCTGCTAAAGTCATCGGAATATGTCATCAGATTCCGGATTCCGGAGGACGAAGAAGTTGTTTTTTCCGATGCCATCAGGGGTCAGGTTAAAGTGCATACTTCCACCCTCGACGATAAAGTTTTGTTTAAGTCCGACGGCATGCCCACCTATCATTTGGCCAATATTGTCGACGACCATTTAATGGAAATTTCGCACGTAATCAGGGGAGAAGAGTGGTTGCCTTCGGCACCGCTTCATGTGCTGCTTTATCGCGCTTTTGGCTGGGAAGCACCCGTGTTTGCTCATTTGCCTATCATTCTAAAGCCCGTAGGAAAAGGAAAACTCAGTAAACGCGATGGCGATAAAATGGGATTTCCGGTTTTTCCCATGAACTGGCTCGACCAGCAAAGCGGAGAGATATACAGCGGTTACAGGGAAAGCGGATATTTCCCCGATGCCTTTATCAATATGCTGGCCTTGCTGGGTTGGAATCCCGGTACCGAACAGGAGATATTTAGCATGGAAGAGCTCATTGGAGCTTTTACCCTGGAAAGAGTGGGCAAGTCGGGTGCCAAATTCGACCCCGATAAAACCCGCTGGTTCAATCAGCAATATCTTCGCACCAAAACCAATGAAGAGCTTTTGGAAGGTTTTGTTCCTGTACTAAAGCAGCATAGTGTGGTGGATTATGATAAAGCCAGAACGATGGAAATCATTGAAATGGTTAAAGAAAGATGCGTGTTTGTGAAAGATTTCTGGGAACAGGGTTATTTCTTTTTCGAAGCCCCCAAAAGCTATGAGCCTCAGGTGGTGAAAAAGCGCTGGAAGGAAAATACCGGCGACCAACTGTTGCAGCTGGCCGATATTTTACAAACGTCGCCCGAATGGAAAGAAACCATTCTTCACGATTTGGCAGCAAAATTTATTGAAGAAAATCAGCTGGGATTTGGTGCAGTGGCCAACGCCTTGCGCCTGGCATTGGTGGGCGATAGTAAAGGCCCCGATTTGTTTAAAATTGTGGAACTCATTGGCAAAGATGAAACCCTGAAGAGAATAAAAACCGCCGCTGAAATGCTGGGCTAATACCCAAATTTTAGTCAGATTTTGTTTGAAAAAATGATGGTGTTTTATTGAATTTTTTTGAGATTGTTTAATATATTGAAATGCAGTATTTTAGATTATCTAATGTAAGAAAAATTACACTTTTCCTAACCTGTTTTTAAACAAAACTAACACTTTTCCTAATCTATTTTTATATAAAATCAACACTTTTCCTAAGTAATTTTTACTAAAACTTACACTTTTCCTAACTTAATTATTACCTTTGTCGGGTAATAATTGAAAAATTTGGAAAATGAAGCGGTTGGCCTATCAAAAATTATTGGAGTGGAAAGTGAACCTTGCCAGAAAGCCTATTATTTTGCAGGGAGCCAGACAAGTAGGAAAAACCTGGCTGGTAAAGCAATTTGCTGCCACAGAGTACAAAAAATTGGTTTACATAAACTTTGAACAGAACCGGGAAATCCACCTTCTTTTTGAAGGAAACCTAAATCCAAAACGAATTGTCTTTGAATTGGAGCTTTATTACGGGTCGAAAATAAACACTCAGGAGACTTTGATTTTCTTCGATGAAATTCAGGCCTGCCAAAAGGCTTTGACTTCGCTTAAATATTTTCAGGAGGATAATGAGAGTTATCACATTATTGCTGCCGGATCTCTCCTGGGAGTATCCATTGGTAAAACCAGCAGCTTCCCGGTGGGGAAAGTGAATTTTCTGCCTGTTTATCCCATGAATTTTTTCGAATTCCTTATGGCTGCTGATGAAGATATTTTGGTAGATTTTTTATGGCAAAAAAATGATTTTCAAAATATTCCGGAAGCAATTCATGAAAAATTGAATAAGTATCTGAAAATCTATTTATTCGTGGGTGGAATGCCCGAAGCCATTCAAACCTATATCGATACCAAGGATATGGCAGAAGTCAGAAAAGTTCAAAATGAAATTCTGTGGGCCTATGAAAACGATTTTTCGAAATATACCACAAAGGCTCAGTCGGTAAAAAATAAAGAGCTTTGGGATTCATTACCCGCTCAAATCTCGAAGGAGAAAAAGAAATTTAAATATTCCGATATAAAGAAAGGCGCCAGAACGAGCATGTACGAACAATCCATTGAATGGCTAAAGCAAGCAGGCGTTATTCATGTTTCCTATCAGCTATCTACACCAAAACTGCCATTAAATGGTCATTACGACACAGCGAAATTTAAAATTTATTTATTGGATACCGGTTTATTGGGAGCCAAAATGAATTTAAGTGCCAGCATTATCATCGACCACGACAAGCTTTTTATTGAGGTCAATGGTGCATTTGTCGAAAGTTTTGCCGCTGCCGAAATTGCCCAAAACAACCATACAAATCTGTGCTACTGGACATCGGAGGGAGTTGCCGAAGTTGACTTTATTTATCAATTCAAGGATCAGCTTTATCCCATCGAAATTAAAAGCGGAACCAGCAAAACCATGACAAGCCTGAGACTGTATCACGACAAATTCCAACCACCCTATATTCTCAGAGCGTCGCCGCGAAATTTCATTGTTAAAAATGAGTTCGTCAATATCCCACTATATGCGCTCAACCAACTGGAGAAATATTTGAATCTCCTTTCGTTGCCGAAACCTTAAAAAATTCACTTACAATAAATACCTTTGCAAAAAATTTTACAGCCATGACTTCAGCATCAAAAGATTTTAAAAGATATACCATTACCTCGGCATTGCCCTATGCCAACGGACCCATTCATA
The DNA here is from genome assembly GCA_020718205.1 of Draconibacterium orientale. Taxonomy (GTDB): domain Bacteria; phylum Bacteroidota; class Bacteroidia; order Bacteroidales; family UBA12170; genus UBA12170. The sequence continues at coordinate 39,277 of DYSN01000018.1, read as the reverse complement.
TTGGTCATCTGGCCGGTGTATATATTCCCGCCGATACCTATGCCCGCTATTTGAGAAATATTGGTAAAGATGTATTATTTATAGGAGGCTCCGATGAGCATGGCGTCCCAATCACCATTAAAGCAAAAAAAGAAGGAGTCACTCCACAGGATGTGGTGGATAAATATCACACCATCATTAAAAGGAGCTTCGAAGATTTGGGGATTTCTTTCGATGTTTATAGCCGCACCTCGGCGCCCATTCATCACGAAACCGCTTCAGCCTTCTTTAAAAAGCTTTTTGCGGATGGAAAATTTATTGAGCAAACCAGCGAACAGTACTACGATGCTGAAGCTCAGCAGTTTCTGGCCGACAGGTATATTACCGGAACCTGCCCCCATTGCTCTTTCGACAAAGCCTATGGCGACCAGTGCGAAAGCTGCGGAACCAGTCTGTCGGCCACCGATTTAATCAACCCCAAATCGGCCATCACAGGCAATGTTCCCGTGCTTAAAGAAACAAAACATTGGTATCTCCCCCTCAATAATTATGAGAGCTGGCTAACCGATTGGATTTTAAAAGGTCATAAACACGACTGGCGCCCAACCGTTTACGGGCAAGTGAAGAGCTGGTTAGATCAGGGTTTACAACCCCGTGCTGTTACCCGCGACCTGGATTGGGGGGTGAAAGTTCCCATTGAAGGCGTCGATGGCAAAGTATTATATGTTTGGTTCGATGCGCCCATTGGTTATATTTCAGCAAGCCGCGAATGGGCCGAAAAATGCGGAAAAGACTGGCAGCCCTATTGGAAACAGGACGATAGCAAACTCGTTCACTTCATTGGAAAAGACAATATCGTTTTTCACTGCATCATTTTCCCGGCCATGCTCCAGGCCGAAGGCAGTTATATTATGCCCGATAATGTTCCAGCCAACGAGTTCCTAAATCTGGAGAATGATAAAATCTCTACCAGCCGCAATTGGGCAGTTTGGTTGCACGAGTATTTGGAAGATTTCCCCGGAAAACAGGATGTATTGCGTTATGTATTAACCGCCAACGCCCCCGAAACCAAAGACAACGACTTCACCTGGAAAGATTTTCAGGCTAAAAATAACAACGAGCTGCTGGCCATTTTTGGCAATTTCGTAAACCGCACCCTGGTCCTGACACAGAAATACTATGAAGGAACCGTTCCGCCGCTCCATCAGCTCAACGAGCTTGACGAGCAAACTCTGGCCGAAATGACCACATTTGCCCAACGTATTGGCGAGAAAATAGAGCTTTACAAGTTTCGCGAAGGCGTTCAGGAATTGATGAATCTGGCCCGTTTGGGGAATAAATACCTCACCGAAAACGAGCCCTGGAAGGTTTTTAAAACCGATCCCGAACGTGTGGAAACAGTGTTGCATATCGCCATTCAAATCAGCGCTACTCTGGCGGTTTTGTGCGAGCCCTTCCTTCCGTTTACATCAACCAAATTGGCGGATATGCTGTTGCTCACCGATAAACGCTGGGAATCGGCCAAAAATACCGATCTCATTAAAGCCGGAACCCGTTTACCTGTTCCCGATTTCTTGTTCAGTAAAATTGAGGACGCTGAAATGGAACAACAAATCCAAAAACTCCTCGATACCAAAAAAGCCAATCAGGCTGCCAATCAAACCGCAAAACCCCAGAAACCGCACATTGAATATGACGATTTCGACAAAATGGATATTCGGGTGGGCACCATTCTGGCGGCAGAAAAAGTGGCAAAAACTAAAAAACTACTCAAACTTCTCATAGATACGGGAATCGACAAGAGAACAGTGGTGAGTGGAATAGCGGAGTATTATCAACCCGAAGATATTATTGGTCAGCAGGTGAGTATTCTGGTGAATTTAGCCCCCAAAGAGCTCAAGGGAATTCAGTCGCAGGGCATGATTTTAATGGCACAGGAAGCAGATGGAACGCTACGTTTTGTGGTTCCTCAACAAATTACCAAACCAGGAAGCGAGATTAAGTAATCCATTTGATTGCATATAATTGTTTGACCAAAGTTGGTTTCTGGAACTGCCATTATTTTTTATCTTATATTAATTTGGGGTTTTCTTAATTTAGCTGAAAAAATAAAATCGATTGAGTATGAACATATATCTTCAATTAGGGTCCACCATTGTGGTTTTTGCGCTCATAGCCTATACCATTGGCGTCGTTATGGAACAAAGAACCGGAATTTTATACTCCAAAGTACTGCTATTCATTACATTGGGAGTGGTTCTCGATATCACAGCAACCATACTTATGGTTACAGGTTCGTCGAAAACAGGTATTTCGCTGCATGGGGTTATTGGCTATTCGAGCCTTTTGGCCATGTCCATTGATGCCATTCTCCTTTGGAAACTGAAATTAACAAAAGGCTTTAATGTATTCATTAACAAAGCTTTACATACTTATACCCGTTACGCCTATTTTTGGTGGGTGATAGCTTTCATTACCGGACTTTTATTGGTTGTACTTGCCTAAACTCTTTTTTTATACCATTTTTTCTGTATTTGGAAAACGGCTCATCATTCAATTGATTATTTCAACATTCTTCAACATAAACACTACACCCAAGAACTAATTTTAAGGACTCCGGGGAAGTTGAGTTTATTTGAAATTCTTGTTTTAGAATGAGTTTTCTAGCTTTAAAGAAAACATTGATGTGGGGAGAATTTACATTCTAACAAATCCTGTTTTAATTGGTTTGAAAATACTGGTTGTATTTTCGAGCCTTAGCTCCAAACGTGAAATTTCCCCTTCAAAACTTGCAGGTTTATCACCTTGTAAATTGGTCAACGATAATAGCACACTTTCCTTGGCTTTAAGCTGTGAATATTTGTAGAAGAATTGGTGATTTTGGTTATCAACTATGGTCACCTGAAGCGACTCAATATCAATATGATTGTTGTTGTAAACTACCAACTTATTAGATTTTGGCTTATGCTGATGATAGGAAACATCAATTCGCGATAGTTTATCGTTTTTCCTTTTTTGTCCGAATAGAATCATTGTGGTTACTTTTTTAATAATAGACCAAAGTTACGCTTTTTCTTAATTGGCATAATTTTTTTAAATTCAATTGTTAGTCAGTATTTTAAGCCAAAGAACTACAATTTAAATTATCAGGATATGCCGACAATTTTATCAAATGGTTAAATGGGTTTATAAATAGCTACGCCAATGTTATGAAATAATTGAATAAACTGTCAGGAATCAGGCAAATCCGGCAAGCATGAATGGGGCTATATAGGGGCATTAAAAAAAGGTTGGATTTTGATTTATCACCAAATCCAACCTTTCAGTTTTTAGCGAATACTACAATCGGGCATCCACAATTTCTTTGGGGAGAATTCCTTTAACGTCGTAGATGATGGCACCATTTTTCTTATGAGCATTCATGTCTATTTCGCGGAACTCGTTGTGCGCCACTGCCAAAATAATAGCATCGTAGCTCTGTGTGGGGTATTGATGACAAATAGAAATTCCATATTCGTGAGTCACTTCAGTTACATCAGCCCAGGGATCGTAAATATTAACCTCCATTCCATAGCTCATTAACTCGTGGTAAATATCTATGGCTCTGGTATTTCTGATGTCGGGACAATTTTCTTTAAAGGTGATACCAAGCATGAGGGCTTTGCTGTTTTTAACAGGTTTGCCTGCTTTGAGCATGAGTTTTACGAGTTCTCCGGCTACATAGGCACCCATGCCATCGTTCAAACGGCGTCCGGCCAAAATAATTTCGGGGTGATAACCCACTTCCTGCGCCTTTTGAGCCAGGTAATAGGGGTCAACGCCTATGCAATGGCCACCAACCAATCCCGGACGGAAAGGAAGGAAATTCCATTTGGTTCCGGCAGCTTCCAACACATCTAAGGTATCGATACCCATTTTGTTGAAAATTTTGCTCAGCTCGTTTACAAAGGCAATATTGATATCGCGCTGGGAGTTTTCGATTACTTTGGCTGCCTCGGCCACTTTGATACTTGGTGCCAGATGGGTTCCTGCAACAATGATTTCGCGGTATAGGGCATCCACTTCTTTTCCTATTTCGGGGGTGCTGCCTGAGGTAACTTTCTTAATAGTGGTCAAAGTGTGAACTTTATCGCCAGGGTTGATGCGCTCGGGGGAATAACCCACAAAGAAATGCTCGTTCATCTTTTTGCCCGAGAATTGCTCCAATACAGGAACGCAGTCTTCCTCGGTAGCACCCGGATAAACGGTGCTTTCGTAAATAACAATGTCCCCATCTTTGAGAACTTTTCCAACTGTTTCCGAAGCTTTAACCAAGGGGGTTAAATCGGGCCGGTTGTTTTTGTCGGTGGGAGTGGGTACAGCAATAATATAGATTTTGCAGTCCTGAATATGCAAAATACTGTTTGTAACAAGCAAGCCTTTATCGCCTGACAGAGAGTTTTTCGTTAAAACAGATTTTAATTCTTCATTAGAAACTTCTAAGGTTGGATCGTGGCCGTCGTTGAGTTCTTTGATACGCTGTGGTTTTACGTCGAATCCTACAACACAGCGGTTTTTAGCAAATTCTACGGCTAAAGGCAGGCCCACATAGCCCAGCCCGATGATGGCAATTTTTTTCATTTTTGGGATTTTAACAATACAATTGATAATATTCTTTTATCATTATTCATTGAATTAGGTATCAGTTATGTAAATATCGAATACAATCTGATTCTGTGTTTACATTGTAGAAAACTTTCGCGAAGTTATAATTTTTTTAAAGAATCAATTGTTTTGTGCCATTTTTACTGAATGGATTTTTTGAATTGTTGAAATAAAAAAACCGCCCAATGTTACTGGCGGTTTTTCAAAAGAAATCAAAATGAACAAACTATTTAAGTTCTTTGTGGCATAACCACCAGTCTAAACACTCGAACTCGCCGTTTTTGGCTCTTTCCAAACGTTGTTTGGCATCGAATACATTGGTGGCGGGTGGTACAATAACTCTGGCACCAAAATGCTCATTATTAGGCCACTGCGCTGGCATAGCCACTTTGTTGGCATCGGAAACCTGCATGCCTTCGAGTGCTCTCAGGATTTCGTCCATATTTCTTCCCAATTCCTGTGGGTAATAGAAAATGATACGGAATTTACCAATTGGGTCTACAATAAACACCGCTCTTACGGTATTGGTTCCTTTTCCGGGGTGAATTAATCCCAACTCGTCGGCTACTTTTCCGGTATCGGCGATAATAGGGAACTCAATTTGAACATTCATGTTGTCTTTAATCCACTCTTCCCATTTAATATGAGAGAATACCTGATCAACACTCATTCCTATTAACTCGCAATTCAGTGCTCTGAATTTGTCGTAACGCTCCTGAAAAGCTATAAACTCAGTGGTACAAACGGGAGTGAAATCGGCGGGATGGCTGAACAATACAAACCATTTTCCGCTGTAATCATCGGGTAGGGTTTTCATTCCATGGGTGGTTTGAACGGTCATTTTTGGGAACTCATCGCCCAATAAGGGCATTCCTTTTTTTACTTTTTCTTCCATAACTTTAGTTTTTTTTATTGGTTTAAATTCTATTTATACCGAAAGCATATCTGTAATAGTCCAATATGAATTGGACTAAACAGCTATTGCATCGGCATTATACAATTCATTTATTGGATTATGAATTGTTTGTATTTGGTATTATCTGCCCGGGAAAGCGGAATACATCCATACTAATTTTTCCTGTTCTCTTATGTAATCGCTCATCAAACTGCTTGTTCCTTCGTCGTCGGCTTCTCCGCTCAACAATAAAATGGAACGCTGCTTTTTAATCAAAATGCCCAGACCATCAACTATAACCTCCATATCTTTCATACCATTCTGGGTTTGAGATGCTTCTTTTATTTCAGCTATCTCCGGATATTTTGAAAACCGATATTCCGGCTCCGAACTCAGGGTTAAAATCCTTTCGGCCAATTCGTCAATTTTTAAAATAAGGTCGTTATACAATTCTTCGAACTTGATGTGGAGCTCAAAAAACTTCTCTCCTTTCACGTTCCAGTGAAATCCTCTTATGTTGCTATAAAAAACCTGGTAATTGGCCAATAAATCATTCAATAACAAGCTTAATTCTGTTACTTTTTCTTTGTCTAATCCTATTCTGTTCATTTTTTAATCCTTTCTTTTTTTGGTTTCTTTCTTATTGATTAAATTCTGTTTACGCTGCAAAAATATACTCAAAATATTCATAAGTCAAATCAATAATAACTATACTCATATAGATTTTCTCTATATTTGCCAAATGGTTAGTTTAATACAATTGGAATACATAGTGGCAGTGGACACTTATCGTCATTTTGCCACAGCTGCCGACAAATGCTTTGTCACCCAGCCAACGTTGAGTATGCAGATTAAAAAGATGGAAGAAGATTTGGGGGTTATTATTTTCGACCGGAGCAAGCAACCTGTAGTTCCCACCATTGCAGGAGAAAAGATTATTGAGCAGGCGAGGGATGTTTTGGCCGAATGGAAAAAGATTGAAGTGATTGCCAGCGAAAGTAAGGATATCATGACCGGGGAGCTCCACATTGGAGTAATTCCAACCATTTCGCCCTATTTATTGCCGCGATTCAGTGGTGAGTTTAGGCGAAAATTCCCCGGAGTCGACCTCAAAGTGAAAGAGATGGTAACTGAGCGAATAGCCGAAAGTCTACTCAAAGGAATCATTGACGTGGGCATTTTAGTAACACCACTCAACGAAAAAGGGGTTTTCGAAATGCCCCTGTATTATGAAGAAATGCTTATCTACAGCAGCAAGAACCATCCTTATAACAAGCAACAAGTGGTTAATGTGACTCAGATAAAAACCGACGATATATGGCTTCTAACCGATGGTCACTGCTTTCGGCATCAGGTGGTAAACCTTTGCGATATTCACCATTATTCGGCTTCGGAGCTTCCCTTTGAATTTGAAGGGGGAAATCTTGATACCCTGATTAAAATAATTGACAAGGAGGGAGGCTATACTTTGATTCCGGAATTGTCGTGGTTCGATATGGATGACAACAAAAGGCAACAGGTGCGCCATTTTGAAAACATGGTGCCACTGCGGGAAGTGAGCTTAGTTTTTACGCGTAAATTTCAGAAAACCAAACTTATAGAAGAATTGGCCAAGGAAATAAAATCATCCGTTCCCCCTTCCCTGCTGAGTAAAGACAGGGGAATGCTGGTGGAGTGGAAAAACCATTTGCCGACCCAGAATCAATAGGTTTCTTTCAGTTATAGTTCCAAATTATCTATGAGCCTAACGCCGCCAATATGGGCTGCCACGCAAGCCACCAATTTGGGGGCATCTGTCCAGCTATTTACAGGCTGAAGCGTAAATGCATTAACAATTTGAAAATATTCGGGGTTGAAATCGGGTTTTAATCTAGACAAAGCCATCTCTTCCAACTCTTTAATGCTCAATAAACCTTTTTGCGATTTTACCCAGCTCAGCGTCTTGCTGATTTGAGCTGCCTTCTCTCTATCGGTTTCCGACAAACGCATGTTTCGGCTACTCATTGCAAGGCCGCTGGGCTCTCTCACGGTTTCGGCAGCAACAATGGTAATGGGGATTTTCTCCATCTCCACCAACATCCGAATCACAGCCAATTGCTGATAATCCTTTTTGCCAAAATAGGCTTTATGGGGCTGAACAATATCAAACAGTTTATGAACCACCACGGCAACTCCATTGAAATGTCCGGGTCGAAAAGCTCCCTCCATTACCATTTCCAAAGCCCCGAATTCATAGGATTTTGTCACTTTATCGGGATACATCTCGCTTACGGTAGGGTAAAAAATATAGTTGCATCCTGCTTGATTAAGCATTTCCACATCCGATTCAAAAGTTCTGGGGTATTTTTCCAAATCATCCGGGTTGTTAAACTGAATGGGATTCACAAAAATACTAGAAACTACTACATCATTCTCATTCACAGCTTGTTGAACTAAGGAAATATGTCCATGATGCAAAGCACCCATGGTAGGCACAAAGCCAATTGATTTCCCTTGACTCCGCAGCAATTTCATAAGGTTTTGAGTTTCTAAAACTGTGGTTAATACTTCCATGTCATGTGGTTTTATATGATTTGTAATCAATAATTTATCAATGAATAATAATGGCTATTCTTCTTTTTTGGCATTAAGAATATTCCACAAATCTTTCTCTAAACTTTCGTTGGGAGTTTCGACAATTCGGCCTGCTTCCTTACCATCGCGATAAACAATAAAGGTGGGGACAAATTGAATACGATAAAACGAAGTATCCATTTGGGGCATGTATTTTTTTCGATTGAGGGCAAAATACTCCACACGTTTTATTTTTGCCTGGTCTTGCAGCTTCACAAAATTGGGCAACTGATCCTGACTATCGCCACACCAACTTCCAAAAAACACCTGAATTGTCACATTTTTATTCTTGCGAAAATACTTCTTCAACAGGCCCACTGTGGTGGCGGCGGGCTGATAGTTGTTATAGGCTTCTTCCCAGTTTTTCAAAAATACAGGAAGCGATAGCCCCTCTTTATTCACTACCCCCAATAAAATTTCGCGGTTGATGGTGGTATCAATAACCACTAAATTCTGGCTCGAAGCACCTGAACCAAGGGCGAAGAAGCCTAAAAGGATAAAAACGATTTTATATTTCGACATGCTTTTTTTACAAACTTACAAATCAATTTTAAATGAACAGCCAAAAGCGATTGGAGTTTTATCAGCATTGGAAGATTTAGATAAATGGCGATTTAGCTCATGTATCCCCATATTTAAGGATATTTTGCCAGTGATTTATCTTGCCTGTTTTCGTGTTATCTTTGCAAAAAAAAAAGCTATGTTCATCGATAAAGAAATGAAAATGGCCGATGCCATTCACCACAACCATTTGCTGTTGCCCGTTATCAACCGGCTGGGAATCCAGTTGGGGTTTGGCGATCAAAGCATTGGAGCAGTTTGCGCTGAAAATGGCACCGATATCGATTTTTTTCTGGTTATTGTAAACGCTTTTTTGGATCAGGACATTCACAAAACGCTTAAAATTCAGTCGGTTCCTGCAAACAAAGTAGTCAATTATTTGAAAGCAACCCATCAATATTATCTGGAAAGGGTGATCCCTGAAATCGAAAATCGAATCAATGCTTTGATTCAACACTCGGTTCTCGACCAGAAACAGTTTCTGTTGGTTCGCAATTTTTTCGAAGAGTACAAAACCGAATTATATACCCACGTCAAACTTGAAGAAAAATCTGTTTATCCATATGTGGTGCAGGTTTACGAGGCCTTTCATAAAGATGTTGCCGACAAGTCGCTCATGCAGCGGATTGCAGAAAATCCCATTTCAAGCTATGCCAAGGAGCACTCTGATATAGAATCGAAACTGTTCGACCTAAAGAATATTCTGATAAAATACTTACCAAAAAACCAGGACAGCTATCTTAAAAATCAGGTGCTCAATGCGCTGTTTAAATTGGAAAACGATTTGAACGACCATAGCCGCATAGAAAATATGGTTTTAGTGCCCATGATAGAAGAGATGGAAAAGAAATTGATTGCAAAATTCAGCTGACATGATTGTAATAGCCATACCGGAGTTTGTTTATAGAAAAGGACTGGAATTGCTTTTTAAGGAATTCTCTGTTCAGCAAAAGCTGTTCACCACAGGCGATTTGAAAGAGTTTTCGAGGCTATTGGTAGATAACAACCCCAATTTGCTCTATATTCACGAAAGCTTTTTACCCTCGCTGAATTTTCAGAAACTTCAGTCACTCAATTTGCGGATAGTTAAAGTGTTCAATAACAAACCCGTCAACAGCACCGACGATGGTTTTAATGCGGAGATTTTATATCTTGACGATGATGAAAATCAAGTGATTAAGAATATAAAAAGAAATATTTCCCTTTCTGAACGACCCGCAGAAGATGAAGAAGATGAGTCGGAAATCAGCGAGCGGGAAAAAGACATTCTCCGCGAAATAGCGCTGGGCAAAACCAATAAGGAGATTGCCGACAGTCTGTTTATCAGTGTACATACTGTCATTACTCACCGCAAGAATATCACCCGTAAACTGGGAATTAAATCGGTTTCGGGGCTCACTGTCTATGCCATTCTGAACAAAATCATTCAAATGGAAGAGCTGTAAATCCTGAATTTACTTGCTCAAATACTCGTAACCTAATTTATTCAGTTCGCTTTGAATTATGGGGTCTTTCATTACATAATTCCAAACGAATCCGGTTCTAAAGTTTTCGATCATCATGAGCATGGGCCTCTGGTCTATTCCGATAAAATAGTGGTCGAACCAACCTGCTGTCAGGTTAAAGGAATCGTAGTAGCCATATTTCCCCCAAAGTTGATGAGCATATTTCGTATTCAGTGATTTTACGGTGGGAACAACAATTTCCGGGGCAAAAGGTAACGAAGAAAACGAGCCATAAGGTGCAATGGTTCCATCGTCGAAATAATTATAATCGGGTCCGCTGGTACCGCGGCCTGCATAAGCTGAAAATTCCTTGTCGTCGAAATTATATTTTGACGAGGGGCCGTCGCTGGCAGTAATTCCCCAACACAACGAATCGTAACCCACTCAACCTTTTGGATTGTCTATGGCATATTGGCGTTGCACATAAGTGGCTCTTCGTGAGTTTTCGAAATAGTCTATTCCTTAGGATTTCATATACTTATCACCCAAACCCCTAAAATCGATAAAGGAATGTGAAAACTGATGTCCGAAGAGCGGCGGAAAAGCCACATGCGAAAGTTCTTCGTAGGGAGTTTGCCATTTATAGGTTTTGAGCCAGGCTTCGTGGCTTTCTTCCACATTTTCCATTCCGGTGCCTGCCGCCAAAATGTATAGGAACAACCCTTCGCTGTATCCAGCCCAGCCAAAATCGCGAACACCTTGTTCTGGAGTAAAACCCATGGAAAGGGTTTTGTTAAACTTGTCGGTGGTGTTCATCAGGAAAAAGTCCCACTCGAGCCTTCCCAAAAGAAAAGCCGCCAAATTCCTGATTTCCGTTTCGGTAGCGTTGGCTTGGTCATAGTAGTTTCGGGCGAAAATAATTCCCATCATCAGTATTCCGGTGTCGATGCTCGAAAGCTCACAATGCCGGGTTCGGGTTCCGGTTTCAAGGCCAATAAAATGATAATAAAATCCTTTGTAACCGGTGGCATTGGTATCGGCACTTTGGTTGGAATTGGCAAAAAAGCGGAGAATATTGAGGGTTATCTGAGCCGCATCTTTCCGCGAAATCCAATTGCGCTCGGCACCAATAGCAAACGAAGGCAATCCGAACCCTGTGGCAGCAATACTCGCGGGAGCCCGGGCTGCAGCGCGGTCTTTCACCAATCCTTTTGTTTTATGATGCTCATGAAGAAAAAACAGAAATGTTTTATACTGAATGGATTCGAGTATGATTTCATCCTCGGCAGAGATGGGTTAGTTTATTTTCCCCTTCGACGAAAATTGAATGGATTGTGCTGATAAAGAACTTACCAAAAGCGTCAGTGCCAAAATTATTAAAAATCTATTAATCATATAGATATAAATTTTATATACATACTAATTCCCATTCAGATTTTCCGGCAATCATGTTATGAAACCAAGTTGGTGATTTATGCCGGGAAGAACTTTAAATTTTTGTTTCTATATTTACAGCCTCCTATTGGAGAACCCTGACATTAGAAACATCAAATTAACCAAACAAAACCTAAACATAGAATCGTTTTTTACTTTTTATTTCAATTTTCGCTTGCTTTTTAAGCTCAAGTTTATTTGCCCAGGATTGGGAAGATTTAGATAGCGGCACCGATTATATCCTTTTCGACATCAGTTTTCCTCCAGGTCAAAATCTGGTGGGATATGCTGCCGGAATGCAGTATACCTACGATGCCGAAGGAGTAGTGATAAAAACCACCGATGGCGGCGATACCTGGACTACTGTTCTCAGTGGCGTGAATCAGGATGGAATCGAAGCCATTTGTTTTACCTCGCCTGACACAGGTTTTATAGCAGGATGGAATAACTATTTTGCCAAAACCACCGATGGAGGTGCCACCTGGATCGGGATGAATGTGGGAAGCGATATCTGGTTTTTTCAGGATATGGAATTTTGGGATGCCCGGCATGTAGCGGTTGTATCGAATTTAAACAGCGAAAATTCTGCGGTTTATATCACTAGTAACGGTGGCCAAAGCTGGACGAGCTCTCTGGGAATCAATCAGAATATTCAGGATTTGGCCTATGCCGATGCCACCACACTTTATATTGTGGGAGCCAACGAAAAGGTTTCTAAATCGACCAATGGTGGAAGCTTTTGGACTGAAATTTATTCGGGTTCTCCTGGGAAATTTCTTATAGGTGTCGATTTTAATAAAGATTTTGGGGTAGCTGGGAGCGAAGACGGGGAAATTCTCTTTACCACCGATGGTGGAGAAACCTGGGATGATTTCGCAACCGGATACCATAATTTTCAAGGGGTTCATGTGTTCGATGCCGACAGTGCCTATATTGGCGGAACTGACGAAGACGTTTATAAAACCACCAATTGGGGCAATTCGTGGGTGGTAGAAGACAATGGCTCTGGCGATTCGCATATCTATAAAATTAAATTCACCGAAAACAACACCGGTTTTCTTTGTGGTTCGCAGGGAATGATAAAAAGGAAAATCGCTCCACCCATTGTTCTTCAGGCTGATTTCACTGCAGATAAAACGCAGATTTGCAATTGGGAACAGGTTCATTTCTCCGATTTGTCCACAGGGGAAATTGATAGCTGGCAATGGTATTTTGAAGGCGGAAGCCCCGAAACCAGTTCAGAGCAAAATCCATCGGTATTTTTCACACAACCAGGCTTATACGATGTTTCTCTAACAATAAACACAGGCACTATGCAAAGTACGGTGGTAAAGGAAAACTATATCCAATCGGAAATATGCCCGGCAACAAACCATTTGAATCCACAAACTTTTTCTGTGATGCCCAATCCGGCTCAGGATATGTTGAACATTACTCTCAACGAATCTCAAAAGGCTATCATTCAAATATTTGAAATATCAGGAAAGCTTGTTTAGAGAAAAAATCAGATCAGATTTCAACTCAAATTGACCTGTCGGAATTGAGTCCCGGAGTTTATTGGCTCACTGTGCAGCAAAACGGAAAATCAACCGGATAGAAAATAGTTCCGGAATAGCTTTTAAACAAAGCGTTCCACCAATTCCACCAGACGGTGACTATAGCCCATTTCGTTATCGTACCAGGCTATCACTTTCACCAATTTATTTTTATCCCCCAATACGGCGGTGAGCTGAGCATCGAATACGGCACTGTGGCTGTTTCCAATAACATCGCGCGAAACAATGGGGTCTTCGGTATACTCCAAAATGCCTTTTAAATGGGTTTCGGAGGCCAGTTTGAATGCGGCATTAATTTCTTCGATGGTGGCTGGTTTGGCCAGGGTGCAGGTTAAATCGGTGAGTGAACCATCAGGAACAGGAACCCGAATACCAGCGCCCCCCAGATTTTTCTTTAAATGGGGAAAAATTCTGGTTACTGCTTTGGCTGCTCCAGTGGTGGTGGGTACAATATTTTCGGCTGCTGTTCGTCCGCGGCGTAAATCGGCATGGGGACCATCTAAAATATTCTGGTCTTTGGTATAGCTGTGGATGGTGGTTATAAATCCTTTTTCTATTCTCCAGTTTTCGTCTAATATTTTTATGAGCGGAGCCACATTATTGGTTGTGCAGCTGGCGTTGGAAATGATTTTCAGGCTTTTATCTATCACGTCGTCGTTCACTCCCAAAACAACAAAAGGAATTTCTCCCTGGTCATCGTCTTTGGCTGGTGCCGAAATAATCACTTTTTTAGCTCCGGCGTTTAAATGTTTTTCAGCCTTTTCTTTGGTGGCAAACAATCCGGTTGATTCAATAACAACATCGATATTTAATTTTTCCCAGGGTAAATTCAAAGGTTCTTTTTCCATAAAAACCAGGGTGGAAACGCCATCGACTACCAGTGAATTTTCGGTGAAACTGACATTGTGCTTCAGTTGGCGGTGAACTGTGTCGTATTTGAGCAAGTGAGCCAATGTGGCTGTGTTGGTTAAGTCGTTAATAGCCACCACTTCTATGTTGGGATTCCCTATTAGAATCCGAAAGGTAGCTCTTCCAATGCGGCCAAATCCATTGATGGCCAATCTGATTTTCGACATGATGTCAGGTTTTTTCGATGCGCAAAATTAGACCTTTTCACAGGTCCTTTCGTTTTAATACAAAAGAATCAGTAAAACTTTGATAGCTTTGTGAGCATGTTAAACAATGATGCTTATGTATTGCTACGAATATCCCCGTCCCATGGTTTGTGTAGACATGGTGGTTTTGAGAAAAACCGACAATGGCCACGAAATTCTACTCATTGAGCGAGGCAACGACCCCTACAAGGGAAGTTGGGCTTTGCCCGGTGGTTTTATTGAGATGGATGAGAAATTAGAAGATTCCGCCTACAGAGAGCTTGCCGAGGAAACTCAAATCACTCAGATTGAACTGAGGCAACTCAAAACCTATGGCAATCCACTCCGCGACCCAAGGGGGCGAAATATCAGCGTGGTTTATGGGGGAATTCTAATTTCAGGCGAAAATCCTGTTGCAGGCGATGATGCAAACAGAGTTAATTGGTTTGATGTGAAACAGTTGCCGCCGCTTGCATTTGACCATGATTTTATCATTTTCGAATCTATTAACCTGATATTGGGTGATTTAGGCTTTTGATAAAAATATGTTAACAGGACGATTGTTTAATAATAAACTCATCTATTTGCTACTTAAAAAATTATTTGTACAAATTAAAATATCTAAGAAATATTGTTAATTTTATAACGAAAATATTATTAATCTAATAACCATCAATCATGAAAAAATCATTTATTGGCTTTGTATTAATTGCTCTTACCATTTCAACATCTGTTTTTGCTCAGGATTATTATCCTGTTAACGACCTTCCCGGTGCTACCGTAGCTTCTGCTACAACTGAGCCACAACCCCCCAGCAACAAGGAGTATACCATAACAAACTGTGGCGACTTAACTCAAAATATTTCTATTGTTCTTGGCGTTGCTTCTGTAAGTCCAGGCTCTCCAGAGAGAATTGGGGTTCAATCTGGCAGACTTTTCAGAGATGGAATAGCATCAACTTGCCCATCTAAAGTTTATCCTGGTAATTTTAATGTTGGAACCAACTATAATTACCATGCCATTCAATTTTCTAATGTGAGTGCCAATCCAGTTTGTATCACTGTAAACGTTACCCTTGATGGTGGTGCTGGTCCATCACCATGTGGTTCCAATGCTCACGCTATGGTTTATCAATCAGCCAATGGTTTAGATGAAACTCCTTATGATCTAACAGATTTTGGAATCAACTTTATTGGAGACATCGGTTCTTCAATAACTCAACCTTTCTCTGTAACTGTGAATCCGGGATATTTTGAAATAGTATTCTCGAACACAACTACCCAATCTAATTGCGACGTAGCTTTTAATATTACCACAGCTCCCGGCGATTCTGGTGCAATTCAATGTGAACCTGCTCCTGTTGTCCCAATGTCAAACTGGCCATTATATCTTGCTGGTTTAGCTATTTTAATGGTTACCGTGGTTGGGTTTAGAAAAAGACTGGTATAATTTCAGGTTTACTTTGCGGTATATGAAAAAAATTATGTTTATTTCATAAAAAAATTTAAAAGGAGGTGTTTAACCTCCTTTTTCTTTTAATATAATCAGACTTAATCGGCTACTAATATTGAAATAAATCAACTCTTTTGGCTCTTTTTTAGTTAAAAAAGCTGAACTAAAGAAATAATTAGTAATTTGGCTTAAAAATTAACAAAACTTTAAATTTATGAAAAAACATTTACTCATTTTTGTGAGCCTTATTATGGTTGCACAATTAGGATTTTCGGGTGGATTGGTAACCAATACAAACCAAAGCACAGCCTGGACCAGAATGTTGGTTAGAGATGCTTCTACACAAATCGACGCAGTTTTTTACAATCCCGCTGGTTTAACTAAATTGAACGATGGTTTCCATTTTTCATTAAGTAACCAATCTTTATTTCAAAAACAAACCATTAAATCTACCTTTCCCTATTTAAACAACGGAACCTACGAAGGTAATATTTCTGCTCCTCTTTTCCCCGGTGTTTATGGTGCCTGGAAAAAAGGTAAGTTAGCTATTTCCTTAGGTTTCAATCCTATTGGTGGGGGTGGTGGTGCCGCTTTTGACAACGGTTTGCCATCGATGGAAGTGCCTTTTTCCGGATTGGTTCCTGCTTTAGGTCAGCTTGGAGTTTCTGGTTATAATATGGACATGTCTTTCAAAGGTACTTCAGTTTATTTTGGAGTACAAGCTGGTATTACCTATGCCATTACCGATAACATTTCTGTATTTGCTGGTGCTCGCTATGTTTTGGCAAAAAATACTTATATGGGTCATATCAAGGACGTAACCGTTACAACACCTTCTGGTAAAATTGCCCCTGGTACTTATGTGAATGGTGTTTCTCAACGAGCACTTGCCGGTTCTCAACAAACCGGTGCTGCTGCGGCTGGTATGCAACCCATTATTGATAATAATGCCGGAGGTTTTACATTAAACCAACTTTTGGGTGCTGGTATTATCGACGCCGCTACCAAAGCTCAGTTAGAAGGTGGATTATTAGCGTTTGGTATTCCACAATCGAGCATTGATGGCATGTCTGCAGCTACTATTCAGGCTACTTACACTGGAATATCTACTGAATTAGCAGCTACTTCTCAATATCTTGCCGGGCAGGCCGCTTACTTAAATGTAGTTACAGCCGACCAGGAAGCCGACGTGGTTCAAAAAGGTAATGGTATCACTCCTATTGTGGGTGCTAACTTCTCTTTTGCCGATAACAAAATCAATATTGGTGTTAAATATGAGTTCAAAACCAAAATGGAGCTTACCAACGAGGTAGCTGAAGATAAAGGATTTGTAAACGGAATGGATAATACTGGCGCAAAAACCTATATGTTTGTCGATGGCGATAAAGTAGAAGCCGATATTCCGGCCATGCTTTCTATTGGTGCTAAATTTCAGGTAGCCAAACCATTGAGTATTCAGTTAGGTTATCATACCTATTTCGATAAAGCCTGTAATTGGGCAACCAATTCCGATGGCGTAGAAGTAATCGACAAAAATTTCAATGAATATGGTATCGGTTTGGAATACAATGTAACCGAAAAATTCCTTTGGAGTCTTGGTTTTTTAATGGCTCGCCCCGGTATTAACGAAAACTACCAAAGTGATTTAGATTATAGCCTTTCTACCAATACTTTAGGTGGTGGTTTTGCCTATGATTTAAACAAAGTTTTCACAGTTCAATTGGGCGGTTTCTATACCAACTATTTTGAAAAAACCTATGAGAAAACCGAGGGTACCATTTCGTACAAAGAATCCTATGATAAGCTTACTTATGCTTTTAGCATTGGTGTAGATATTCATTTATAGCATAGTAATTCAGAATTATAAATAATATTTTTGCAGCAAAGCCCGGGTGTAATTCCGGGCTTTTTATTTCCCCATTTTACAAACCAGTGCCATCGGTTAATTGAATTACTTTTATCTTTATCGCAAAATTCAGGATTTCAAAAAAATTGATTTATGAAAAAAAACCACTACATCTTACTGTTAGCTTTAGCAGTTATTGCCATTCTGGCGTTTAAAAATCCTCGAATTGTCAAAAATGAAACATCGAACGATGGTTTGCTCGTTGCAACTCTTTACATGCAACATGCTGCTGAATATCAGGCTGCCTGCTATCAATCCTTTAATTTGGGGAAATATAAACTCCATGAAAAAATGGCTCAATATAACGGCAATAAAAAACTCGCCGTGGTGGTCGATATCGATGAAACCGTTCTCGATAATTCGCCTTTCTCAGCGCGCAGCATTCTGGAAAATACCGATTATCCAAAGTATTGGGACGATTGGTGTATGCTTGCCAAAGCCAAATCGATCCCAGGAGCAATGGAGTTTTTGGTTTATGCTCAATTAAAAGGAGTGGAGACCTTCTACATCAGCAACCGGAAGATAAAGCTCTTTTCTGCTACCCAAACCAATCTTAGAAATAATGGGTTTCCTTTCGCCGACAGCACCCATATCCTCCTCAGAACATCATCAAACGACAAGGAATCCCGAAGAAACAAGGTTCGCGAAACCCATGAGGTAGTGCTCTATTTTGGCGATAATCTGGGCGATTTTATGTCCGATTTCGATGAACAACCCAACGAGAAACGAAATGCCTTAGCCCGGGATATTCAAAATGATTTTGGGGATGAATTTATTGTGCTGCCCAATCCAACCTATGGAACATGGCTCAATGCGCTAATTGAAGGTGCTACCCCCGAAACCAATACCGATTCTATTTACAAAGCCCGGCTAATTAATTTCTAAAATAAAAAATCTCATTTCGACAACTTATACAATATCAATATGTTTTGATCGTTAATTGGCTGTTGATAAAAATATTTTTTAAGGAGCTTTTAAACCATTATGTTTTTTTAGCATCAAAAATGCAAACAACAAAATTAAAAACTGAGTTATGAAAAAGAAAGTATTTGTATTCCTGATGATTGTTGTAACCGGATCACTTATGATGTTCTCGTCATGCGAGAAGAAAGAGGAGGTTACAGGAACCCTAAACACCGAAACTGTTGAAGATGAAGCCATAGCCGATATAATTTGGAACAGTGTAGACGCTGA
The DNA here is from genome assembly GCA_020718205.1 of Draconibacterium orientale. GTDB lineage: Bacteria > Bacteroidota > Bacteroidia > Bacteroidales > UBA12170 > UBA12170. Next base: position 20,504 of record DYSN01000018.1, on the reverse strand, counting down.
TGTAGATTTAGTGAGCAGCATGTTTGAGTCAAATAGTTTAAAATCGGCCTCCGCTGATACTTGCCCCATCATCATCATCGATCATCCCGACAGTACCTATTTCCCCCGAACTCTTATCATCGATTTTGGTGACGAGTATTGCGAAACCTGGGAAGGAAGACCTAAAAAGGGCAAAATCATTATCACTGTCAACAAACCAATCTACGAGCCGGGCTCTGTGAGAACTGTTACCTTCGAAGACTATTATATAGCCGAGCATAAAGTGGAAGGTGTTCACACACTGACCAATAACGGATTCAATGGCAGTGGAAATCTGAATTTTCAGGCAGTTTTGTCAGGTGGAAAAATTACCTTCCCCGATGGCGGAATCGTGGTGAGAGAAATGAACCACAATCGGGAATGGATTATTGGTATCGATACACCTCGTTATTGGTGGGACGACCAATGGCATATCACCGGAACTGCTTCAGGTACCAACCGTGATGGCGTTTCCTATAATAACCTGATTACCACTCCCGTCCTTTATAAAGCTGTTTGTCACTTCCCGGTTAGCGGAATCATAGACCTGAACATAGAGAATGTGGGAACTCTGGTAATGGATTACGGCGATGGTGAGTGCGACAACCTGGCCACTATAACCTTTGGCGAAAACGTTTGGACCATAACCCTTCGGTAATAAAGAAATTAAACATTTTAGAAAGCCTCTTATCCAAGGGGCTTTTTTTCATTTATACAAAACCAAATCCATTTTTATATCAAACTCGTCGACTGGAATAGCTGGTAAAACCTGAAACGCAAAAGCGAGACCGGTTTTAAAAGCATGGGTCTGACATAGAAACTTATCGTAAAAGGCTTTCCCCCTGCCCATTCGGTTATTGTTCTCATCGAAAGCTACCCCCGGAATCAGCATAATATCAATGGCCTGATAATCCGTAAACGCAAAACCTTCAGGTTCAGGAATTCCAAAACGGTCACCTTCTTTCAGGTTATCATCGCCATGATAAATTTTTAGGATCATCTCATCACCAAGTACCGAAGGCAGTAGAATCGTTTTAAACCGATACCATTTCCTTATAAAATCGTGCGTGAACACTTCGTCGTCCATGGACCAATAAGCCAATACTGTGGAAGCTTCCTGAAATTCGGTAAGCTGTTCTACCTGCTCCATTATTTCATGGCTCCAGTGCTTTTTGTCGTCAACTCCAGCTGTCTTTTTTAAGGCGGCTATGTGTTTTCGGAGGGCTTTTTTTTCTTCTGCTATGCTCATAAACTAAAAAATGGCCTTTCCGAATAAATCGGAAAAGCCATCAGTTTTATAAATAATCTCTTATTGAATTTTGATTTCGAAAGGCAAACGAGCCTGAATCACATGTCTGCTTTCCAAATCCTTATACATTTCTAAATATTTATAATCATCGCCCATATAATATTTCATTACCAGAGATGTGGATTGTCCGGTGAGATCGTCGAGGATTTGTTGGAATGGGTCTTTTTGCAGAGGGAGTTTTTTGAGTTTATATTGGTCAATTTTAGCGAGTTCGGCTGCTTTGGCAATGGCATTTTCCAAACCGCCAAGCTCGTCAATAAGCCCAATTTCCAAAGCTTGGGTACCGCTCCATACTCTTCCCTGACCAATTTGATCCACCGCTTCTTTACTCATTTTTCTGCCTTCGGCCACCTTTGTTGTGAAGCCATCATAAACCCGTTCAACACTTTTTTGTATGACCGCCTCCTGATAAGGTGATAACTTTTTATTGATGGTGAAGTAATCAGAGTTTTCGTTGGTTTTGGCTTCATCGAAGGTAATTCCCAGTTTGTTGGTCATAAAACCGCCCACATTGGGGATTAAACCAAAAACTCCGATGGAACCTGTAATGGTGGTGGGGTCGGCATAAATATAATCGGCTGCACAACTTATGTAATATCCACCCGAAGCTGCCACATTTCCCATGGAAACAACCACAGGTTTTTTAGCTTTGGTGAGCAGTACTTCGCGCCAGATTAAATCGCTGACCAATGCGCTACCTCCTGGTGAGTTTACCCTCAAAACAACAGCTTTTACTTTGTCATCGTCCCGTGCTTTAATGAGTGCTCCACTAATATTTTGCGCGCCAATAAAGGTATCGTCGCCTTTACCATCTTTAATTTCCCCGTTTGCATAAATCACGGCAATTTTATCTTTGGCAGCAGGTTCTTCATTGAACTTTGCCGATTTTATGTATTTATCGATCGTAAGGAATTCTAATTCATCGTCATCGGCTTTGCCGGTTTTGGCTCTCAGTAAGCCATTTACTTCGTCAGGATATTTAATTCCATCCACAAAATTCAAGGCCAAAGCCATTTTGGGGTCGTCGAGAATTAGCGTGTTGGCAGCATCGTTCAATTCGTTCACCGGAATATTTCGCGAGGTGCTGATGTCTTTTAGTACATCGTTCCAAACCGAGGTAATCAAAGCGGTATTTTGTTTGCGGTTTTCGTCGCTCATTTTATCCAAAATAAAGGGTTCGACGGCTGCTTTAAACTTACCGTGACGAATCGCCTGCATTTCAACATCTAGTTTCTCGAGTGTTCCTTTAAAAAACATCATTTGGGCAGCAAGACCTTTAAATAGTATCATGCCTTCGGGATGCACATAAACCTCATCGGCCACAGAAGCCAAATAATAGCCCAGCTGGTCGTAACCAGTGGTATAGGAAATAATAAACTTGCCCGATAATTTAAATTTCTCCAGAGCTTTTCTAATCTCCATAGTTTGCGCTGCCCCGGCATTAACCGAAGGATTATTCAAATAAATACCTTTAATCATGGGGTCGGCAGCAGCCGTTTCGATACTTTTTATAATATCGTCCAGACCGGGGTCGCCGCCCATATTAAAATTCTCACCACTAAATAATGCTGAAGGGTCGTTGGTGGTTCTGTCGTAAACAGGATAATCCAGATCGATTTTGAGAATGGTATTTTCCTTAACCACCACTTCCTGGTCACCCGAGGAAATCATGGAGGCTACCACACCTATCATAATAAAAACGCCCAGAATCATTGCAAGAATAATTCCTAAAAGCGATGCCAATGTAAATTTTAAAAACTGTCCCATTTTTCTAATGTTTTATAACTATGCGAATATACATGAATTTAAAAAGTTATCGGTAAGCTTTTAACAATTCCTTGTGGAAAGAAAAAGTTTGAGTTAAACCGGATTTCTATTTTTTTGAATGATATTTGTTTGACGCAGATAGTTGTTATGAAGTTACACTGGATTATATTGATCACTTACTGGTTCTTACCACTTAACCAAAACCTGGCGAGTACTCCTTTTGAACCGAAGCCAGTCAGGATTTGTTTGTCTAATAATTATTCGGTATACATTATGGATCAGGGGAAGAGCACGCCTCAGGAGTTGGCTGCCATGCTCATACACTACAATCCTCTCATCGACGAGGCCTATGCCAATGAGCTGGCATTGGTTTATGTGGAAGAGAGCACCGACGAAGGGGTGAACTACGACATTGCCTTTTGTCAGATGATTCTTGAAACCGGATATTTGAATTTTAAGGGCAGCGTTAAGAAATATCAAAATAATTTTTGTGGTCTTGGGGCAGTAAATGCCTACAGACAGGGGGAGTTTTTTCCCGATGTCAGAACTGGAGTTCGTGCTCATATTCAACATTTGAAAGCCTATGCCACCACCCAATCTATTGTAAAACCAGTGGTTGATGGCCGTATGAAATTCGTGAAAAGGGGTTCTGCTCCAACCATTTATGCGCTCAAAGGAAAGTGGGCCAGCGATGTGCAGTATGACAAGAAAATAGAGAGCATCCTTAAAAAACTCTATGCTTTCCGCATTGTTTTGGCTCAACAAAACACAGATTTCCGAAATCGATAAGTAAAATAAAGCGGTCGTGAATTGTTGGTAACTCGCATGGGCTTTTTTATTAGTTTATCATAAATACTGCATCTCTGTTCCATCGAAATTTTACCTTTGTAGTTCAATGAAAACAGCTTCACTCATATTGCTTTTGGGAACCAACATGCCCGACCGGATTGTGCATTTACGGTCAGCCATCTCCTTTATTAGCATTAAATTGGGTCATGTAAAGGCTGTTTCGGGGGTCTATAGCACCCAATCCTGGGGATTTCAATCGGAAGATTTTTTAAATATGGCCTTAAGTGTCGAAACTTCCCTTTCTTCCCGGGAATGTCTGCAAATCAGCCAAAAAATAGAACAGGATATGGGTCGTAGCAGCAAATCTACCCATGAGAGCTATGAGGATAGAGTCATTGACATAGACCTTATTTTCTATGATTCCGAAATCGTGAATAATGAGAATCTAACAATTCCGCATCCGCGTTTGGGGGAGCGTAAATTTGCTTTGTATCCTTTAGCCGATATTATTCCGGAATTTCTGCACCCCATTAACAATCAAACCATTACAGAGATATTAAAACAATGTACCGATGTTTCACAGGTAACTTTAATTCATGAACAGATATAATTTTATTGCGATAGAAGGAAATATAGGAGCAGGAAAAACATCGCTGGCCACAAAAATATCCAGCGATTTTAACGCCAAGCTCATTTTGGAGGGATTTGCTGACAATCCTTTTCTCCCCAAATTCTATCAGGAGCCTGCCAAATATGCCTTCCCGCTGGAACTTTCATTTCTGGCCGAGCGCTTTCAGCAACTTACAGACCAGCTAACACGTCAGGATTTGTTCAAAAATTTTACGGTTTCGGATTATTTCATCAATAAATCACTCATTTTTGCACAGAAAACGCTTCAGGACGATGTTTTCCTGCTCTATTCCAAGCTCTTTCATATTATAAACGCTTCGCTCCCCAAGCCCGATTTGCTGGTGTATTTGTATCTTTCGGTGGATAGGCTTCAAAGCAATATTAAAAAAAGGGGAAGGGATTACGAACAAAATATTGAAAACGATTATCTGGAGAAAATTCAATCAGGATATCTCGATTTCATTCGGCAACAACCCAATTTGAGGGTGCTGATTATCGATACCAATTATGCCGATTTTGTAAACAATGCCAACGATTACCACCGAATTATCAATTTCATCGACCAGGATTACTCAAAAGGAATCCATCAGGTAGCTGTATAATCCAATTTTTTGTGCAACGCGGAATGAAAATACCTGTCATAATTTCAGTTTTTCACAACTGGCATAATGATTGAAACGGAATTTTGCCGATAAATAATTGATTGCAGATCAGAATTCGCTCAATTTTTAAAGTCATGAGCAATAATAGGTTTTCTGATACTGAATCGTGCAAAAATAAAACTATGAAATTATTACAGATAGATTCTTTTTCAGATTTACAAAAGCAGCTTGGCCAGTCACCCGAGGCCTATATGTTGCTTTATAAACAGGGCAGCGAAGCCAGCGAATGTGCGTTGGCCAATGCAGCTAAGACAGCAAAAAACGATGTGGTTTTTATGGTAGCCGATGTGAGTCAGGTGAGGGATATTCATGAGGAATATGGTATCAAAACAGTGCCTGTTTTACTAAGTTTTCAGAAGGGTAAAATGGTGAATAGTTATAAAGGCTGTAATGATGTCAGTTTTTATGACCGAATTTTTGAGCAGGATTATTTTGTGGCAAGCATAGCAGGCGAAGATAAACCCCAAAAAAGGGTGACTGTATATTCCACACCAACCTGTTCCTGGTGTACCACACTCAAAAAGCACCTCGATCATCATGGAATCAAATACAAAGATGTAGATGTATCGAAAGATACCAAAGCAGCCGAAGACATGGTAAAACGCAGTGGTCAGCAGGGCGTTCCGCAAACCGATATCAATGGCCAAATGATCATTGGGTTCGATAAAGTAAAGATTAACAGCCTATTAGGAATTCAATAATTAGTCAAATATTATTTAGATAAAAATTATAAAAACGAAATATCATGAAAGAGTTACAACCCTTAAACGACAATGTGATTTTAGACTTGTCAGCCGATAAGAAAGAACAAAAAACCGCCTCCGGAATCATAATTCCCGATTCGATGAAAGAACAACCCCTTCACGCTACCGTAGTGGCTGTTGGAAATGTTGAAAATCCCGGTATTGCAGCTGGCGATGTGGTTTTCTACAAAAAATTTGCAGGAAATGAAGTGGAATTTGACGGCAAAAAATATCTTTTTATCGCCTATGGCGATATTTTGGCTAAAATAGTGGAAACAGAAGAGATTTAAGAATCAATCATGCCCAAAATCAACCGCAGAAACACGCTGCGGTTTTTTTTATTCCTGAAATTTGAAGTCCAGATAGTACTCGCGAACTTCTTCGAGCAACTGGTATATTTCATCCGGGTGATGACAATCCATGAGTCGGATTTTAAACTCCTTGAAATTCTGAAATCCTTTGAAATAACTGCTATAATGTTTCCGCATCTCGTTCATGCTGCGGGGTATTCCTTTCCATTCCACCGACCTTTCCAAATGTTCCCTGCAAATATCCACTCTTTCGCCCGCATCTATTACAAGCGGGGCGGTGTTTCCGGAAAAATATTGCTTTATTTCCCTAAAAATCCAGGGATTTCCGATGCTTGCCCTTCCTATCATAATGGCATCGACCCCATATCTGTTTTTTGCTTCCAGAGCTTTCTCTCCCGAAGTGATGTCGCCGTTTCCAATAATAGGGATATACATCCGCGGATTTTCCTTAATGCGGCCTATGAGAGTCCAGTCGGCTTCGCCCTTGTAGAGCTGAGAGCGTGTTCGACCATGAACGGTAAGCGCCTGAATACCCACATCCTGTAGCATTTCGGCAAGTTCCACTATGATTTTTTTATCATCGTCCCAGCCCAAACGAGTTTTGACTGTAACTGGCAGATGGGTAGCTTTAACCACCGCCGAGGTAATTCGAAGAAGGTTGGGTATGTCTTGAAGTGCGCCTGCTCCGGCACATTTGGTCACTACCTTTTTCACCGGACACCCGAAATTAATGTCGATGAGATCGGGCTTGGCTAAGGTGGCAATCTCTGCAGCCTGAACCATAGACTCTTCGCTATGACCAAAAATCTGTATTCCTATGGGTCGTTCTTCGGGGTCCATATCCAATTTCTCAATACTTTTTTGAGCATCACGAATCAGACCTTCGGACGAAATAAACTCGGTATACATGATATCTGCACCCATTTTTTTGCATAAGGCTCTGAATGGGGGGTCTGTTACATCTTCCATGGGAGCTAAGGCCAAAGGAAATCCGCTAAAATTAATATTGCCTATCTTCAAGTTGAACTATATTTAATGAGGGTGCAAAATTATTATATTTGCCCAAAAACTGTGGATTTACAATTGTTAAAGGATATAAAAGAAGGCAGACGCCTGCTGGCTCTGGTTCTGTTGATTTTAGGTATAGGATTGATTACAAGTTTATTAGGGATTCTTTTTGTCATTCCGTTTGTAGAAGGTCCTGTATTTGAAGCCATCGAAAAAATGGCACTTTTAGAAACACCCGGTCAGATTAATCTGATGAAATACTTTCAAATGGTTTCTCAGATGGCCTTTTTTGTCCTTCCAGCCCTGGCTTTTGGATTTTTTTCAACCCGCAACATTCGGGAGTTTTTCCAACTGCAAAGGTTTCCCGGCCCAATTATATTGATTCTTGGCCTGGTAATTATCTTGGTTTCCAATCCTTTTAACGAGTGGCTTATCCTGCAAAACAACCATATTGGTTTTCCATCATTTCTCTCCGGCATTGAAAACCGGATGAGGGAATCGGAGTTGAAGGCAGCTCAGGTGACCAATATATTTCTGGAAATGGGAAACTGGAGCGATTATTTGATAAATCTGCTCATGATTGGGGTATTGGCCGCTTTGGGGGAAGAATTACTCATGCGCGGCGTTCTTCAGCCTGTCTTTATCAAGGTTTTTAAAAATGCACATGTGGGAATTTGGATGGCAGCTTTTGTTTTTAGTTTCATTCATTTTCAGTTTTTCGGATTTTTTGCGCGCTTATTTCTGGGGGCTATTTTAGGCTATTTCTTTTATTTTTCTCAAAATCTTTGGGTGTCCATTATTGCTCATTTCTTTAACAATGCATTTGCGTTAACCTGGGTATTTATCACTAAAGTGCCTATCTATCAGTCCGACGGGCAAATTGTTCCTACACACGAAAGTAGCCCTTTACTGGTAATGCTGAGCCTTGTGTTGGTTATAGTGGGATTGGCTGGATTCAGGCTTATGGCTAAAAGAAGCCGGCAACGAGATATCGCATCTGAATAATTATTCCATTTAGTTTTTTTAAAACAAATGTTAAAACTATTTTAACATTTACACAGCCCTATCTTCTTGATATTAAATGATATAATAACATTAAATAGCATAAAAAATGTCCGCAATCGTTCATTTTATCGTACAGATTTGTTACATCTTTGGCCGCCCAATCTGAATAAAATTTCATTAATATCCGCAGATTCAACACTTTATAATTTTTGGCACGAAATTCATGATGCAAGGTATAAGACACCAAAAACATGAAACCATGAAAACAAGAATTATTTTAATCACCACCACGCTACTTTTGGGATTCTTAATCGGATCAGGTAAAGTAAGTGCCAAAACAAATACTTTTAATTCTGCCATTTCTAAAACCATTAAATATCCTGCTTTCGCCAGCGAAAACAAGGTTGAAGGAACCGTATGGGTAAGTTTAATGGTTGCTGATGACGGGACTATGAGCGTAGTAGAAAGCAATCACACCTGTTGTGCCAAATTATCGGACAAAGTTATTGCCCAATTGGATGGAAAGAAACTTAAAAATTTTGATGATTCGATGGTAGGTTTACACCATGTGAAGCTTGTATTTAAATTGCAATAGGGAATTTTTTCCGAAATTGAAAAGGATTGAAAAGGATTGAATTGATTAAAAAAAGCCGGTTATCATTATCTGATCACCGGCTTTAAAATTATAATGTGATGCTTTAATTTTCGTCTTTTTGTTCGGAAACGGTATAATTGATTTTAAAAGCACCAACTTTTCTTAATTCTTGCTTAATATCGGTTACAATACCCATTTTGGTAGCTTTATCAACCTTAAGAGAAGTTGTTAGAAATTTTCTATCTACTTCATCGCGGGCTTCTCTTTCGAGAGCAATAAAGTTTGGGATATCGTTAACGGTGCCAAAGGCGTCGTTAAGTTGAATACGGGTATTGGTTCCTAATTTAGTTTGGGTAGGTTCACCGATATAGATGAAACTAACTAAATTTTTCTTCTCCAATTTCTGCACTTCTTTGGCAGAGCTAGGGTTCACTTTTACAAGTAACTCAGTTTCACGCATTACGGTTGTCACCATAAAGAAGAATAAAAGCATAAAAATAATATCGGGTAGCGAAGCTGTGGATACACCAGGTACCGCTTTTTTACCTTCTTTTCTAAATCTTGACATATCTATTCCTCCTTATTTATTTTCTCCAACATTTTCTGGTTCGGCTTCAGAAACCGGTACAGGAATGGCTTCGTTGATGGCGTTTGCCTGTCCTTCGTTGAGGTCTTTGTACTGTTTGCCAAATTGTTTATTCGACAGGTCGTTGCGAAGTTCGGTGAAAGCCAAAGCTATTTTATCCTGAACCTGAATGTACATATCGTAGGATGTTCCCCTGTCGTTTTTCAGGGAGATAACACCTTTACTGGTATGAATAGAGCCTAACATATTTATTTCTTCAACCTTGGTTTCAGGAAAAGTTGAGTTATCGGGGAAATGGGGTGTCATGAATTCCTTCACTTCTTCCTTCAGTTCACCAATTTCCATAGGTCTTCCATTTACCATGAGCCTATCCGATTTACTAACCAGAATATTCATAATATTTCTTTGATTAATATCCGGTGGTTTTGCAGAAGGATCTGGAGGTGGTGGCAATTTTCTGTTGATACCGGTTGTTATATCCATTGTTGTTGTCACCAGGAAGAATATCAAGAGCAAGAAAGCAATGTCGGCCATTGAGCTTGCATTTATTTCAGTAGTTTGTCTTGCCATGATTCTTTAGTTTATTGTTATTTTAAAAGTTTGGTAATGTTGGAGTAAATAATGAGCAACAGAGCAATACCAAAAACAATATATGTGTAGACCAGCCCGGCACCAACCAATGCCGCAGTATTGGCAGTAGTTTCCATTTTCTCCAGCTCTTCCGGAGTAAAAGTGTTGCTCGAAAAGGCCCTTACAATGAACCAAAGAACAATAGCACCACCGATGATGATGACAGTTTTAATAGCACCTTTTGGATCAGATGCCAATTGAAGGACAGGGAAAATCAAAGCGAGCACAACAGATATTATAAATGAAGCATATGCTACATAGAAAAATCCGTTTAGTACCCCGTCCGAGACATTTTTGTCTCCCTGATATAGAACCGCAATTTGATAGGCTGTTGCTAGTACAATCAGGATAATAGAGACTACGTAAAATACTTTCTTTATTGTATTATCCATGATTTATAATTATTTGCCTGATTTATAATGGGTTAAAATATCAATAAAATCAATTGTGCTGTCTTCCATATCATTAACAATGGAGTCGATTTTTGCTAAGAAATAGTTGTAGAAAACCTGAAGGATGATAGCAACAATCAAACCGAACACGGTTGTTAACAAAGCCACCTGAATACCTTGCGCAACGATGGTAGCAGAAATATTACCAGCAGCGGCGATGTCTTTGAAGGCACCAATCATACCCACAACAGTACCCATGAAACCAAGCATAGGAGCGAGTGCAATGAACAATGATACCCAGCTCAAACCTTTTTCCAGACGACCCATTAAAACGCCACCCAAAGAAACGATTGATTTTTCAACAACATCAAGACCTTCTTTGTACTTGTTTAAACCTTCCCAGAAAATTGATGCAACAGGACCGGGCGTTGCTTTGCAAACATCTTTTGCAGCATCGATTCCGCCATTTTGTAATGCACTCTCTACTTTATTAAGTAGTTTTTTGGTATTGGTTGTAGATAAGTTCAGATAAATCAATCTTTCAATCGAAATGGCTAAACCAAACACAAGAGTTAAAAGGATGATACCCATAAAACCGGCACCACCACTAATAAATTCTTCTTTTAAAACCTGATGGAAACCTTTTTCAACAGCAGGAGCCACTTTTTCAGTGGTAGTAGATGAGCCTGCTCCGTCCTGAGCAAAAGCAACGTTAAACAATCCGAAGCTTAATATTCCGGCTACAGTTAATAATGCAATTAGTTTTTTCATAATTAAAAAAATTTATTTACAGAACTTCAATATTTATTTTACATTTTATTTTATTCAACAGTGCGGAGAGAGGGGGATTCGAACCCCCGGTATGCTTTTGGCGTACACACACTTTCCAGGCGTGCACCTTAAACCACTCGGTCATCTCTCCATCTTGTATTTTTAGATTCCCCAAGCTATTAAGCGGCGGCTAAATTACAAAAATTTATTTCCAAATAATAAAGAGCTGTTATTTTTATACTGCTGCAATTATTCCTACATACAATTCAAAATAGCATGTAAATATATGAATCATATTCTGGTATCAAAGACATATGGGGTTAAGCTATTCTTAATTCTTATAAAAAGCCTTTATTATGAAACTTGTTTAACCTGCAAATGGGCAGAGCGACCATCAAAACCATCAATTAATGCTTGTTTGTCGTTGGGTATTGGCGATTTTTCTAAGTAGAATCCCCTAATAAGGTTGCGATTCTTTTCTCTCTTTTTCAATTGAAAGCCCATGAGATGTCTTTGAACATTCCTTGCAGATAACCCGAATGCCTGAGCCCGAAATCTGACAAATATTTAACATATGATTTCGTTGTCAAACCATTAAATTTGTTTAGTACTTAAGCACGTTTTATGCAAACAATTTTAGGGTCGGGTGGAATTATAGGGGTCGAAGCCTCCTTTTGTCTCAATGAGTTCACCAGTCAAATAAGGCAGGTGAGCCGAAAACCCAAAAAAGTAAACGAAACCGATCAGATTTTTCCTGCCGATCTAAGAATAGAATCGGAGGTGAGAGCTGCGGTGAAAGGCTCGGAAATAGTGTATCTAACTGCTGGCATGCCCTATAACACCAAAATCTGGCAGGAAACCTGGCCAAAAGTGATGCAAAATACCTTAAAAGCTTGCGAAGAGCATGGGGCAAAGCTGGTTTTTTTCGACAATGTTTATATGTATGGAAAAGTAGATGGCTGGATGACCGAAGAAACCCCCACCAATCCCTGTAGTAAGAAAGGCGAAGTGAGGGCTAAGATTGCACAAATGTTTACAGATGCAGTTGCCAGGGGAAATATTGCAGGCTTAATTGCCCGTTCGGCCGATTTTTACGGTCCCAAAGCCACCAATACATTTGTGGGTCCCATGGTTTTCGAGAAGATTTTTACCGGTAAAAAAGCGCAGTTTTTAATGACGGCCAAAACCCGACATTCATTAACCTACACCCCCGATGCAGCCCGTGCCATGGTTATTCTGGGCAATGACTCTTCGGCTTTTGGTCAAATCTGGCATTTGCCCACCGATTCCAATGCCCTGACAGGCGAAGAACTTGTTGCCGAAATTGCCGCCATATCCGGATTAGAAGCAAAATATGAAGTGTTAAAAAAATGGAAAATCCAGATAGGCTCATTGTTCAGTCCCATTGTTAGCGAAACTGTAGAAATGCTCTATCAATTCAACAGCCATTATTTATTCGACAGCACCAAATTTAATCGGGCTTATCACCCCGCCACCACCTATCAACAGGGAATTAAAACCATCTATCAGTCGCTGTATCATCGTAAAAAACAGACAGAGCAATAGCTTATTGGTCCGCTGAAAACAATTGATTAAATCAGTCTCTTTTTTTATAAACAGTTGAACTCAGAATATGATACAATAAGGTTAATTGTTTAACTTTGGGGGTTTAAATCTTTAAGCCTTTTAATACAAAATAATTAAACAATTCATTATGCCTAATTCAGCAATTGACTTATCATTTTTTACTACCATCACCGATCATATTGACGATATTGTTTGGAAACTTGACTTAAAAACCCGGCGATTTGTATATATCAGCCCATCGGTACTAAAAGTGAGAGGTTTTACTCCCGAAGAAGCCATGCAATTAACTCTGGAAGAAAGTCTGCCAGCACCAGAGTATCTTCAGATTCAGGCGGCCATTGAAGATTATGCACAAAAAGCCAGATCGGGCGTTAAGTTTCCTTTGCATTTTAAATCTGAGCTCCGGCACAATAGAAAAGGTGGAGGTTATGTATGGCTCGAAGTTAAAACCACCGCCATTCTCGGAGAAGATGGTGTTCCAATATATGCACTTGGTGTTTCGAGAGATATAACGGAGCAAAAACATCGCAAGGCAGAACTTGAAGAAAGTCTGGAACGGGAGAAGTTTTTTGCCGACATTATCCGGCAATCGTCTCAGCCCATGGCTTTAGGTCGCCTCGATGGCGAAATTGTACTTCTAAACCAGGCAGCCTTCGATTTATTTGGTTATTCGGAAGAAGAAATTGGGCTAAAAAACTGGATTGTGGATTTAACCCCCGTTAAATGGATTGAGAAGGAAAAAGAAATTTTGGCCGAAAGCATCCGAAATAACCAATCTATCAATTATAAAAAGGAGTTTTTTCATAAATCGGGGAGGATTATTCCCGTGAATATGAGGGTTTTTCCAAAGGTGAACGACGACAACGAATCGTCGCATTTTATCGCCTTTATCAATGATTTAAGCGAAGTAGAAACCACCAAATATCTTCTTCAGGAAAGCCTCGAACGATTCGATTTGGCTTTGAAAGGCTCCAATGATGGCTTTTGGGATCTTAATATGGAAACCAACTACTTGTTCATGAGTCCAAGGTACCTCGAAATTATTGGATATAAAGCCAACGAGCTGAACCCGGTGATTGATAGTTTTTGGAAATTTGTTCATCAGGACGATATAGATAAGGTATATAAAACCCAGGATCTATTATTAATGGATAAAAATTCGAGTTCCGAAATACAATTCAGACTTAGGCATAAGGACGGACATTATGTGCATATTTTGTCGAAGGCACATTTGCTAAGAGATGAAATGGGAAATCCGGTGAGATTGGTCGGAACGCATATTGATATGTCGGAGTTACTTGAAGTTAAAAACAACCTGAAGGAATCGGAAGAGAAATACAGACTGTTGTTCTCCAATACCAATATTGGAATTTGCACCACTACCATGGATAGTTTTATTGTGGAGGCCAACCAATGTATGTACGATTTGCTTGGAGTTGACTGCCCTACTGATGGTTCAATGATTAATATCAGACAATTCTATCAAAACGCAAACGATCGGGTGTATTTTTTACAAATACTCGAAAACGAAGGACAGGTCAGAAATTTTCAGCTTCAGATAGTGAAGGAAAATGGAACGCCTATTTGGGTGAGTATATCAAGTAAAAAAGTATTTATATCGGGGCAATCGTTCATCTTAAATGCAGTGTTGGACATTACCAAACAGATGAGAACGGAGGTAAAACTCCGGGAAAGCGAAGAAAGGTTTAAACAGCTATCGAAGCTTACCCTTGAAGGCATTTTAATTCATGACAACGGGAAAGTACTCGATATCAACGATTCTTTAGTGAAAATGCTTGGAGTGAGCCGAAGTGCTATTTTGGGGAAAAACTTTTTCGACTATTGCTCAAACGATAAGCCAATCGAGGCTGTGATGATGATATTGAATGGCAACAAGGCAACTCACGAAATTGATTTAATCAATAAAAATGGAATCAGAGTTCCTGTGGAATTGACCGGTCGAAAAACGGTTTTTCAAGGTAAGAAAGTGATTGTTAACTCCATTCGCGACCTCTCGTATCGCATTGCAGCCGAAGCTAATATCCGGATTTTGAGCACCGCCGTGGAGCAAAGCGGACACTCTGTGGTTATTTCCGATGTGGAAGGAATTATTGAATATGCCAATCAACAATTTTATAAAACAAATGGATTTCAGTTTGTAGAGATTAATGGCCAATCGGTACAAAAGCTGCGTTCGGCCTACCATACCCACTCGTTTTACTACCAAATCTGGAAAACCCTTCAAAAAGGAAAGGTGTGGAGCGGTGAATTACTCATTAAAAAAGCCGACCAATCGGAGTATTGGGTGAGTGCCGTTTGCAATCCCATTATCGACAGAGATGATAAAATTACCCATTATCTGGGCATTATGGAAGATATCAGTGAGAAACGACAATCTCATGAAGAATTGGTGAAAGCCCGTCAACAAGCCGAGGAAAGTGATCAGCTTAAATCGGCATTTTTAGCCAATATGAGCCACGAAATCAGGACCCCCCTGAACAGTATCATTGGTTTTACCACCTTGCTGCAAGATGATGGGGATGACTATACCCGTGATGAAATGAAAAAATATCTTTCTGTGATTAATAAAAACGGTGAGATGCTTCTTCATTTGGTCAACGATATTATAGATATTTCGAAAATAGAATCGGGGCAAATGATTATTTCTGACTTGCCATTTAATTTTTCGGAGTTGCTCGACAAACTCGAAAACAGCTTCGACCATATGAAGAAACCCGAAGTTTCTCTTACTTTTCAGCCCTGGTTTTCCGATTTTCAATTGCATACCGATTTCACCCGGCTGGTTCAGATTTTAACCAATTTGATTACCAACGCCATTAAATTTACCACCAAAGGCGATGTGTTTGTGGGTCACTCTACCGACCATTTGTATTTATACATGTGGGTAAGAGATACCGGATGTGGCATTCCGGAGGAGCTTCAACACATGATATTTGAGCGTTTTGCACAGGGGAATCCTCTTAGAGACCAATTGCTGGGCGGAACGGGCTTAGGTCTTTCCATAACCAAAGGGCTTGTTCATTTGCTGGGTGGCGATATTTGGATAAAATCGGAGGAACATAAGGGTTCAACATTCTACTTTAAATTGCTGCTGGATCATCGGAAACAGAATGAGCTTTAAATCTATTTCCGGTAAAAATGCATTTCGTCGATATAATTCCAGACTCCGGTGGGTAAAAAATGACGCAGGTTTTTCCCTTCGCTGATTGCTTGCCTGATAAAACTTGATGATATTTCCATGAGTGGCGCATCGAAATAATGGATGTTTGGATGCACCATGGCATCTTTATCAAATCCGGGTCTGCTATAAACATAGAGCCGGTAATACTCTAAAATGGATTCCCAGTTTTTCCATTTTTTTAAACTCTCCAGATTGTCGCCACCTATGATTACAACAAATTCATTATCGGGGTATTTTTCGGTCAAACGGGTCAGAGTATCAATGGTATAGCTGGGCTGGGGCATTCGAAATTCGATGTCGATGGCGCGCATGTCGAACTCATCATCCAATGCTCTGTGAACCAATTCGAGCCGGTGATGGTCGGCCAGCAGGCTTTTCTTTTCTTTAAGAGGGTTGTGGGGGGAAATGATGAACCATATTTTAGTTAAATCGGTGAATTCGAGCATATAGTTGGCAATGGCCATATGACCGGTATGAATGGGGTTGAAGGATCCAAAAAACAGGCCGACACGAGTTTTATTCATCAATAAAATGATTTATGGTTTCTAGGGTATTTTGAATGGCCAGAGGCAAATGATCGTTGATGATAATAACATCGAATTGTGGTGCAAAACTCATTTCGTAAGCTGCCTTGTCAATACGTTTTTCGATGCTTTCGATGCTATCGGTGCCGCGATTTATGAGCCGTTTGCGCAGTATTTCGATTCCTGAAACCTGCATAAAAATGGCTAATGCTGCCTTCCCCAGAATTTTTTTTAAATTCAAACCCCCAATCACATCCAAATCGAAAACCGGGATTCTGCCATTTTTAGAAATCCGATCCAGCTCGGCTTTTAAGGTTCCGTATTTAACGCCTTTATATACCTCTTCCCACTCCACAAATTCTCCGGCGGCTATGCGGATATCGAACTCTTCAGGTGTTATAAAATAATAGTCTTTGCCATGAATTTCGTTGGCACGAGCCGAGCGGCAGGTTGCCGAGACAGAGAATTCGAGAGGCAAGCCCTGTTTCATCATTTCCTGAACCAGGGTGGTTTTTCCCGATCCGGAGGGTGCCGAGAATATGATATATTTGGGATAATTAATGGATGACATTAGATTACATTGAGCATTTGTTCTTTTATTTTCTCCAGCTCGTCTTTCATTTTAACTATAAGATGCTGAATTTGAGCATGGTTGGCTTTGCTCCCGAGGGTGTTTAGCTCACGTCCAATTTCCTGTCCAATAAAATTGAGTTTTCGACCTTGCGATTCTTCATCGTTGATGGTTGCCAGGAAATAGTCGAGGTGCTGACTGAGCCGAACTTTTTCTTCGGTGATATCGAGTTTTTCGAGATAGAAAATGATTTCCTGTTCCAATCGGTTTAAATCGATTTTGCTTTTGTCAATTACTTCTGATAAATCTCTCGAAAAACGATTTCTGAGTTGCTGAATTCTCTCCTGCTCGAAAGGAATGATATGCTGCTGATAGCTTTTAATGTTTTCAACGCGGAGCTCGAAATCGGTCATCAGCGAATTTCCTTCCTGAATTCTGAAATTATCTAGCGTATGGCAAGCTTTTTCGATTCCTGTATATATGCGTTCCCATTCTTCCTTGTTTAAACCTTCCTCTGCCGAAATGAGTACATCGGGGATACGCAGCATATCGCTAAGCCAGGAGGCCCGGGGTTCGATACCCAGCTCGTGAGCTGTCTGAACCAGGGTGTTGTAGTGTTTTTTCAGGGTGAATTGGTTTATAGAGACCTGGCTTTGACCTTCGTTGGCATTTTCGTTGATATTGAGCTCTATTTTACCTCTTTGCAGAATTTGTTGAACGAGTCGCCGGATTTCGGGGTCTTTTTCGCGGAGCCAGGAGGGGAGACGGGTGAAAAAATCGAAGTTTTTGCTGTTTACCGATCTTATTTCTATTACTAAAGTTTTATTGGGGAACACAATCACTTCTTTCCCAAACCCGGTCATTGATTTTATCATGGGGTAGATTTTTCCACAAATATAGAAATTAGAGGTATTCGAATGCACAAAGGCGCAATGAAACTAAGCATTTACTTTGGGGCTTAGGTATCGTAGCGATATACTTTGTAGGGGTCTTTTTTAATACTTTCGATACTTTGGTCTATTAGGTTTCGCAGATCCCTAATGGAATAAGGCTTCTGAAGAAAAGGAATTCCAAATTTCTGAACTTTGTCTATGTTTTCGGGGAATCCGCTTACTACAATGACCTCGAATTTACGAAAAGGAAACCTTTGAAGAAGGTTGATACCCGATCCGCGGGGAAGATTGATATCGAGAAATACCAATTTGGGCTTTTGATGTTTAATTTGTTCGAATGCATCATCAATATTTACCGAAGTTCCCAACAGCTCCAGTTCTTCAGGGTAGTAATCAATCAATACCCGTTTGATGAGTGCCTGAGCATCGGCTTCGTCATCGATGATCCAAACAGGAATCTTTTTTTTCATTTTCTGTGGTTTTTGATGTGACAATTCCGGGTTCATTTCATTAAGGTTTTATTCCTACTAAAGATACTGCATAAATGAGTTTTGTGTTGTGTAATTTGAAAATATTTTTAAATATTCGTTCAGAGTTCCCCTTTTTAGAGACTAATAAGTAAAGGTATTGCGATTCAATTGTCACATAATCATCAGATTATCGATGTTTCCTTTATGGGGAATTTTATAATTACCCGTGTTCCAATAATTTTTTTGGTTTGAGTATTTTCCACATCCTGCACGGTTAGGGTAATATCTTCGCCTTTCGATTGGGTATTCAGCAGTCTGATTCTTTCCATGATGATGTCGATTCCATGTTTTAAGCGCTTGTTCGACTTCATGGTGTCGGCATCTCCTTTCTCCAGATTTTTCTTAAGTATCTCTTTTGCCTTTTCCCGACCAATACCATTATCGGTGACAATGCACAGGACCCGATTGTTCATTTTTCTAAACTGAACCGAGATAAAGGATCCCACAGTTTTTTGGTCAGAGAAACCATGGATTACGCTGTTTTCCACAAAAATTTGCACAAAGATGGATGGGATTTTAAATTGCGTTATTTCGGGGTCAATTTTAACCAGGTAATTGAAACGGTTATTGGCTCGACGTTGTTCCAGTTCTAAATAGGAAGAAAGCAGAACTACTTCCTTTTCAAGGGTTATTTCGCGGTCGTAGGCACTGTTGAAAATCTGTCGGATAAGGATGCCGATTTGCTTCACGTAGTAGGTGGCTTCTTCTGTGTTATTATTGACAATAAAGGAGTTGATGGAGTTGAGCGCGTTGAACATGAAATGTGGATTCATGATGCGGGTGAGCGATTGCTGATAATAATCGGCTAAAACTTTTTCGTTTTGCAGGCGCATATTTCTTTTGGTGAAGCGTAAAAAAAGGATATAGCCAATGATCGCCATCAGTACCATTGCAAATAGAATTCTTACCCAGGTTCGTTTATAATACACCTGTTCGATAGTGAAATTGAGCGATGCGGTATTGTAGCTCCAAAATCCATAGCTGTTCGTCGCCTTTATTTCGAAGGAGTATTTACCGGCGGGGAGCATTGGAAACAGCAATCGGCTTTTTGTAACCGGAACCCACTCCTCCGATTCACTTCCGGTTAGCCTGTAATAATAGGTCAGGTTTTTTTTATCGTGAAAATCGATGGCGGTAAAGGCTATTTCCAGATTGTCTTCCATGGGTTTTAAAACCACCGGACTGATGCTATCGAAGTTTTTTTGCTGCCCATTCACCATAAATTCGGTGATATATATGGGAAATTGGTCGGTCATGCCCAAAACCACTGGAATATTAATGTAGGAAAAGCCACGGTCGGTTGCAGCAAGCACATTGTCTTTTTTTAGAATTAAGTCGTGCACATCGCTTCCCCTCAATCCATCGCTTTTTGAAATAAACTTCGATGATAATATTTTGGGATACTTATCATTGGAAAAGGACACAATATTGATTCCCTTGTTGGTGCCGAGGTAGAGCAAACTGTCGGTTTCAGCCTGAACCACATTGATATCATTACTGAGCAAGCCATCTTTAGTAGTAAAAAACAAAACGGTGTCTTCCTTGATCCAAAAAAGACCTTTTCCCTGAGTTCCGGTGATGAGTTCTTTCTGGCTGTTGATGAGAATAAAATCGTTGGAAGCAACGCTGTTCACCGTTTTGTTGGTCGAATAGGGAGTAATTTCATTGTCGAGCGGATTCGAAATGCGATATCTCAACTTCCGGATTTGATTCATATCCTGATACAGAAGGCTGGCAAATTCATCATTCTCTTGTGTATTCGTAATGGCAACAATTCTGCTCACTCTGCTGTGGGTGTTCAGGCTTATTCTGGTGTCAAGGATATTGGAAGCTGAGTTGAAATCTTTGACGAACATAAGTCCCGAACTCGAGCCAATCCAAAGGATTCCGTGCTGTAAGATAAAATCTTTGATGTTTTGGTAGGCGTGTTTTTTTACATTCACATTGTTGCCATGAAGCTCATTAATTTTTACTTCGAAGA
>DYSN01000190.1 GCA_020718205.1 Draconibacterium orientale | reverse complement strand
CAAATATGGTCTTGAATACATCGCAAAAGCACTCTTTACCAATGATTTAGAAAGCATTTATAGATTCGCTATTTTTTGTCATGTACTTAGGAATTTATCTTTAAATAAAAAACCGCCGCAAAAAATAATTAACACGGAAATGTAGAAAGGTTATTCATGAAAATAACTCCTTTGTGGATTATGATATTGTTTACCAAATGTAAAATCCCGGTAAAATATATGAAGAAGAAATAGGGGAAAAAACCGGTTCTATAAATCGAATTTTTTAACAAGTTTCATAAGGCCAGGATATTGAGCTATGTTAAATTCGCTTTGCACCAATGGGTTATAATATTCTTCCTTGTTGAGCTTTACAGCATTTTTAAAACATGCTGCACTTTCTTTATGTTGTCCATTTTGGTATAGATAGAGACTTTTTATAAAAAGCGTTAAAGCCTGTTCGTGGGGTTCGGAAAACTGAGTTAAAATTCCGTCGAGAATTTCCAAAGCGTCGTTGAGTCTGTTGTAATGGATAAGGACAGCCAGGGTGAGCCGATAGGTTATTTCGTTTGGAAAGCTTTCGGTAAGTTTAAAAAGAGCCATTTCGGCCAACTGATAGAAGCCCATTTCCTGCAGTTTTAAGCAGCGAATGCTCCAGAAAAGCGGAAAAGGCTCTTCGAGTTTTATGGCATTATCGATAAATTCGTAAGCTTTCTCTAAATTGCCAATGCTGAAATGGCACCGGCTAATACCTAAAAGGGCTTCGTGAAAGTTTTCGTTAATATGATAAGAGTTTTGGAAAGCATCGAGGGCATCGTCAAAACGATCCATGCGCTCATAAGATTCCCCCAAAAAATAATAGGTAATGGCATCGGGCGATTCTTTCAACAAAGTTTCGCGGTAATAATCAATGGCTTTTGGATGATTTTCCATGCCCGCATAAATATTGGCGATATTGAAATATGCACTGGGTTGGTCATCGTCAATTGCCAGAGAAAACTCATAAGCATCGATGGCTTTATTGTTTTCCCCAAGACTATTGAAGGCAATGGCTAAATTGAACCAGGCCGAACGGGAATAGGGGTTTTTATCGAGAAATTTGTTAAAATATTTCACCGAATTCTCCGACATATTTCCCATTTCGAAGCAAATACCAATTTCGTTGATAGCCGACTCATTCAAGGGGTTAATCTCAACCACTTTATTCAGGTATTCAATGGCTTTGTCAAATTGTTCTAAATTCTCATATTCAAAGGCTATGTTGGTGTATACATCTTCCAGGTCTTGCCCTTCATTGAGTGCTTTGGTGTATTCTTCAATAGCTTCGGTATATTTTTGCAGATTGCTCAGTAAGCTTCCTTTTATCATAAAATAATCGGGATCTGAGCCGAACCCTTTCAATTTTTCAAGAAGCTGAAGCCCTTTCTCGTCTTCGCCATTTATAGCATGGAGCTGAGCTTTTTTAAGCAAAAATTCGTAATTGTCAGGGTGTTGAGCCAATGCTACGCCAAGAGCATACTCTATATTTTCCACGTCCTCGGCTTCGAAAAACGAGTCAATCAACTCTTCGTACTCGATTACGTCAAAATACATGCTTCCGCCCGCATCTTTCATCGAAAAATACTTCCGGCGCAATTCTTCTAATTCTTCTTCCGAAAACTGATCGAAATCTTCACTCATAGTTTTTACATAGATTATGCAAAATTAGAAATTTTGGGGCTATGAAAATGTATTTGTTTTATTTTTGTAGCAAATTATAACACATTCTAAAGACTCATCAAATTATGACATTAATAAAATCTATTTCAGGATTTAGGGGAACCATTGGCGGAAAGCCCGGTTTAAACCTTACTCCTGTTGACATTGTATCCTTTGCAGCAGCATTCGCCCGGTTTATTTCCGACAGCACCAAAGCCGGTAAAATTAAAATAGTGGTTGGCCGCGATGCCCGCATTAGTGGTGTCATGGTTGAATCGCTGGTAAATAATACCTTAGTGGCCATGGGAGTAGATGTGGTAAATCTGGGGTTAAGTACCACTCCAACTGTTGAAATGGCAGTGGTTGATTTAGGTGCTCATGGAGGTATTATTCTCACAGCGAGCCACAATCCCAAGCAGTGGAATGCGTTAAAGCTACTCAACCAGAAAGGTGAGTTTATTTCTGCCATCGAAGGGCAAATGTTGCTGGATACCATAGAGAAAGGTGTTCTCGAATTTAAGAATATTGACCAGTTGGGAACCATTAAACAAGATGATACACAGATACAAAAGCATATTAAAAAGGTTCTTGACCTGGATTTGGTGAATGTGGAAGCTATAAAGGCAGCAGGCTTTTCGGTTGCCTTCGATGCTGTTAACAGCACGGGGGGAATAGTCATCCCCATGCTCCTTGATGAATTGGGAATTAAAAAAGTTTACCCGCTTTTTGCCACTCCCAATGGCATATTCCCACACAATCCCGAACCACTTCCCGAGAATCTTACAGCCATCTGCGATGAGGTGGTTAAACAAAAAGCCGATGTGGGTTTTGTGGTTGATCCGGATGTGGATCGGTTGGCTATTATTAGCGAGAATGGAGAAGTTTTTGGTGAAGAATACACTTTAGTGGCTGTTGCCGATTATATTCTTTCTAAAAAACCCGGAAATACAGTTTCGAATTTGAGCAGTACGAGAGCTCTGAAAGATATTTCGCGAAAATACGGCGTGGAATATCATGCTTCGGCTGTGGGAGAGGTCAATGTGGTTGAAATGATGAAATCTACCAATGCCATAATTGGTGGCGAAGGAAATGGCGGAGTAATTTTGCCCGAGCTTCACTATGGCCGCGATGCCCTGGTAGGTATTGCGTTGTTTTTGAGTCTCATGGCCGAGAAAAAGCAGAAAGTTAGCAAAATCCGGTCTGCCTATCCCAATTATTTTATTTCGAAAAACCGCATCAACCTTGAGCCAGAAATGGATGTTGACGATATTTTACAAAAGATAGCCGAAAAATATAAAAGAGAGGAAGTTTCTACCATTGATGGGGTAAAAATTGATTTTAAAGACGGCTGGGTTCATTTACGAAAATCGAATACCGAGCCTATTATCAGAGTGTATTCTGAAAGTAATTCGGAAAATACCTCGGAAAATTTGAGTAAAAAAATGATGACTGACATTGGCGAAATTATTCGGAACTTCTAAAGTCTTTTTTCCATTAGTCTCTTTTTTCTTAAATTTCTGTGAGTGATGCTATGTGGCCGTTTTTTTGACGGTAAAACTTTCATTTTCTCAATACCCGTTATATTTTTTACATACCATAAACCCATAATAAAAATGTGATTATACATTAAGCTTTTTATAAAAATGGAAAAAAATTCAAACGTTTGAAAAAATCAAAAAGTATTGATTATCAATATAATAAAACTATTCAATTTTAGACTGATTCTATTCTATTAACAAATGAGCCATTTTATACCGAATAGTTAGTTGAGGTAATACCATTTAATACTATTTTTGACCCATATTAAATTTTTTGGTTAAATATGGTTTGTATTGAGGTGCCGGATTTCATTCGGCACCTTTTTTTTATATCATTTGAATTTGCCCGGTT
>DYSN01000017.1 GCA_020718205.1 Draconibacterium orientale | reverse complement strand
TGGTGGTGATGTGAAGAAAAAGCTCCACGGGAAAGGGTTGAAACCTTCTGCCGTTTCACTGTATTTCAGGCTTGGAACCAGAGGATTGTATCTGGCCAGCAAATTGGGGAATAGCTCCATTCCAATGGACGAAGTGGTGGATTTGGGGTTTGGCATTACCATCTATCGTTAAAATAACTAATTAAAATACAATGCTTTATGAGAGAAAATATAAATGAAGCGGTGCCTTTTTTCAAACCAAAAATGATGGCAAAAATTAAAGTCTTAAGACCAATTGTTTTAGTGTTGTGGGTAATTCTTATAGCTTCCAATTTTAGCGCATATTCGCAATCAATAACCGATACCACGCAACACCTTGTGCTGCCAACCATTGCTCAGGTAAATCAAGGCAACAGCTATATTACTTTTCCAACCGATATTGGAAACCTGCAGCCCCTGTGGTTCGAAGGAAATATTATCCCCAATTTCTTCCTCCGCCAAAGCAGAAACTCCCGTTTATTGGGTGTGCTGACTCCCCAGATTATTATCCGAATGTATCAGGAAGAATCATTTCCGGTGCGAACTCCAAGCTATATTCCGCAGATTACGGTTTACTATCAAATCTGCGAAAACCCAAACCAAAATAAAATGAATCTGTTTGCCCGAATTGCTCACCATTCCAATGGACAAGAAGAAAGTTTTTTTCTCGAAAATGGGGAAGTCAATACGCGTTCCGGCGATTTTGCTACCAATTATCTGGAATTGGGGCTCATTAAAACAAATTACAGCCGAAGGTTCAATGCCCATCAGTTCTTTAAAACTTCGCTGGAATATCATCCCAAGCCCTGGATGGCTTTGGAGCTTGATGGAATCTATTCAAATTTTCGATGGCATAATTCTTTTTCAATTTTTAAACTCCCATCTAAGTCCGTAGCCCGCACCAGCCAAAAATCCGATATATCGTTAAAGCTCGATGCAACATGGCTATTTGGCAATGTAAATGATTGGCAACCGGTTTCATGGGCTCGACTGAATCTGAGCCTGGTGTTTTATTATCATCCACGATTCCTCGAAGATATTGGTCTGTTTGTTCAGTATTACTCAGGTTCCGACTACTATAATATCTACTTTGGTCAGCATATTAATGTACTACGATTTGGAATAATGACCGATATTTTAAGTTTTTGAAATGATTTCGGGGTGAATCAATTGGGTGGTATCATTTGATACATTTACAAATCAGTCGAAGTGTTTAACTTTTAATATTTTTGCAAAAAAAATTAAAATGTGCAGGCAGTTAATAGCATGACCGAAAATCATCAATATCATACCACCAACATTACAAAAATCCATAGATTATCGGAGGATGCTTTTGTCTTTTATTTTCAAAAACTGTTTTCGTTCAAACCAGGCGAAGTAGTGGCCTTAACCCTTCACCAACAAGAACCCGCCCGGCTCTACAGCATTTGCAGCGGAGTGAACGAATCGGATTTGGCCATACTTTTCAAGGTGAAGCCCGATGGGTTTTTAACCCCCCGCCTGGCTCAAAAAACAGTTGGAGACCTGGTGTTTATGAGTAAACCCTTCGGAGCATTCTATGGCACACAAAACTCAGATTACTGGATAGCTGCCGGAACGGGAATTGCTCCCTTTCACAGTATGACGAAAAGCGGTTTAGTTCAAAATAAAACCCTGATATATGGCGGACGTGAGCCTGGAAGCTTCTATTTTCACGAAGTTTTTAAAAACATTGATGGATTGAATTATATCCCCTGTAGCTCCACATTAAAGCAAGATGGTTTTTATGAAGGCAGACTTACAGCTTATTTGAAAAGTGAACCATTAGATATTAGGCAAAACTTTTTTCTTTGCGGAAGTGCCGAAATGGTGGTGCAAAGCAGAGATGTACTCATTGATAGGGGCGTGAAATACGAAAATATAATCTCAGAAATTTATTTCTAATGGCTAAAGAAAACCTGTTTGGTAAAACGAAAAGCGAATTGCAGGAAATTGCAGTGAATCTGGGATTTCCCAAATTCAACGGAACACAAATAGCCGAATGGCTCTACAAGAAAAACGCCCGCAGTTTCAACGATATGCACAATATTTCCAATGCTGCCAAAGCCAAACTCGGCGAGCAATACGAAATAGAAAGAACTGAGTATACCACTGTGCAGGAATCGGTGGATGGAACCAAAAAATATCTCTACAAAGTAAATATTGGTCAGTTTATCGAAGCGGCATATATTCCTGATAAAGAGCGCGCTACACTCTGTGTTTCGTCGCAGGTGGGTTGTAAAATGGGCTGCCTGTTTTGCATGACGGGTAAACAAGGGTTTCAGGCACAACTCTCGTCGGGCGATATTCTAAACCAAATCTACAGCTTGCCCGAGTTCGAAAAGTTGAGCAATGTGGTTTATATGGGAATGGGAGAGCCTTTCGACAATCTCGATCAGGTTTTAAAAAGCATCGAAATTCTAACTGCCGATTATAGTTTGGGCTGGAGCCCCAAAAGAATCACAGTTTCTACCATCGGAATCATTCCCGCCATGAAAATCTTCCTGCAGCAATCCGACGCGCATCTGGCCATCAGTCTGCATTCGCCTTTTGAGGAGGAACGTAAGAAAATAATGCCCATCGAAAGCGTTTATAATTTGCCAAATCTGATTTCCGAAATTAAAAGCTTCGATTTTGGCGGTCAAAGGCGGTTGAGTTTTGAATATATCATGTTCAAGGATTTCAACGATACCAAAGCCCACGTGGATCAGTTGGCGCGTTTGCTCAATGGGCTTAAATGCCGCATCAATCTCATCAGATTTCATCCCATTCCCGGAACGCCTTTGCTGGGCTCCGACGACGAAACCATATTTCAGTTTCAGGCCAATCTGAAGAAAAAAGGAATAATGACAACGCTTCGTGCATCGCGCGGACAGGATATTTTTGCGGCTTGTGGTTTGTTGTCAACCAAAGAACTCGTTAAGCGTAAGGAAGAAGGCGATTTTTAGTTTTGCTTAATAAGTTCCCGCAGAAGCTCTTTCACGCTGTTTCCACTCCACTTTTTGTTTCCGGTTTCTCTAACCACAATTTTTCCATTCTTGTCTATGATAAAAGTGGTGGGTAAACTGTTGCTTTGCAGTATCTTAGGTTCCCGATTTGCAGGGAAATAGGTTTTGAAATCCCATTGTTTTTCGAGTAGGAGCGGAGTGGTTTTTGCAAAGTCTTCATAACTTATGAAAATGAAATGGACTTCTGTACCAAATTCTTTCTGCAGCTCAGCAATGGAAGGCATTTCGGCCAGACAAGGGGCGCACCAGGTAGCCCAGAAATTGATAAAAATGGGCTTGTCTCCAAATTGCTCCAATCGCACTTGTTGACCTTTTTCATCTACCAAAGTCCATAAATTGTCGTTGCTACTTAGTTTTCCATAATCATCTTCTGCCGAAACGGATGGGCTGAAATTGGTGATTTGTTTAAAAAACACCAAAATGGGCGTTCTGGTAGTGGGAATGATGAGTCCAACAATCAGAAGAATCATCAAAATATCGGTAATCTTTGACCACAAAGACTCCTTTTTCTTCGTCTCGATATAATTTTTTAAGAATTTCATAGTTTTTATCAACATTAATTTGAATTAATTCTGTATTTCTTAACTTTGTTCACGATTACACAAAACCAAAAAAATATGTCAAACCTTCTCTCTAAGCTCTTTCCCGGCAGGGATTATCTGGAGCATGGAAAAAGAATCATTAGTCTTCATCGTGGTAAATATTCCACCTATCATAAATACCTGAGTACCGATCCGGCCATTGCGGAGGATTATCTTCGTTTTTTGGGTAAACATCCTGAAGCTGTGTATATTAAATGGGATAAAGACAAGCGGAAGTTTACCTGTTAATAGGGGCTAAACAAAATTTCATAAAGCCCTGAAGGGCAGCAATTGTTTTTTCAGGCTCCTCAGCCCAACCCATATGACCGGAATCACCCAGAATTACCATCTGTGAGTTTCTTGCGGTTGATGCTTGTGCCATCCCTTTATCCAAAGGAATGCGGGAATCTTGTTTCCCCAAAATAAACAGCACCGGAACCGCCGAAAATGCTACAATATCCAATCGCATGGGCCTGTTTTTCATTCCTTCCAAAGCACCTGTAATGCCTTCGACCCGCATTTCATTGGCCTGTTTAATTTGATTTTCGATCTTGTCTTTAAGCCTTTCCCTGTTTCTTTGGGCAAACAAATCGGGAATAAACTTATTGATAAAGGTTGTTTTATTTTGTCTAACCAATTGTATGGTTCGGTCGCGGTTGGTTTTTGCCTCTTCTGTATCGGCCAGCGAATGACTGTGAAACAATCCAAACCCCTTGAGTTTTTCCTTGTATTTCTCAGCAAACGTCAGGGTTACATAACCACCCATGCTGTGGCCTATCATTACACAGGTTATTGCTTTCTCTGCATCCAAAACAGTCGAAACAATTTCCGCCATCCATTCCATGCTGTGACTATTTTGCCAGATTCCGGTCTTTCCATGCCCGGGCAAATCCACAGAAATTACTTGATACTCCTTCGATAAAGCGCTTGAGTGCTCTTTCCACATGCCCGAATCCTCCATAAATCCATGAAGCAAAACCAATACTTCTCCCTGTCCTTCAACAGTATAGTAAATATTTTCTCCCCGATAAATGATGTGTTTTTCCATTGTTATAGTTTTTCCCAAAAATAGGTATTTCGATAGGTTCTATTCATTTTCAGAGGGTAATTTAACTAATTTTGGAAAAAAATAATCATGTCAGAATTTACTCAGCACAACGAAACCCGTATTTCCTTTTTACTTGAATTGGCTCAGGCTATTAGAAACAAATCCAATGTTAATGAGCTTTACCACTTGTATAGCAGGCAGATATATGAAATTGTGCCTTCCGATATCATAGTTTTAGTTCATAAAATAATGGTTAATTCTGTGGATTTGGAAGAAACTAAGATGCTGGTAAATAAGTTATTAAATTTGGTTTTTAAACCCATTAACCAATACCCGCCAATCGAATTGCCTAAGGAAAGTTTTTTGTGGTATTGTGAACAAAATAATGCAAAGGCTCACGAGCTTCTTTTGGCATCACGCCCCCTGATTAAACAGCTCAATGCCGAAGCTAATCCTTTGGTAGTAAGACAATTGATTGAAATTTATTCCGAGCTTCAGCTTTTTACCAAGCTCTATTCCATCAAGGAAAATGTGATTTTCCCGCTGCTGGAGAAAAAATGGAGCCATTATCGCTGCGTTCAGCTCATGTGGGCTTTTCATGATGATATTCGGGCCAACCTTGCGGAAATTATTAAGGAATTGAAGCCGACTTCGAATTGGCAACTTCCTGTCATTAACAAAATTGCGGGGGATATAAGTTTTAGAATAACAGCCATCATATTTCGCGACGAGAAAATTCTTTTTCCCCATATCATGGAAACCATTGACAAGACTGAGCTCGATGCATTATTTTTTTTGACCGACGAGCTTAGTTTTCCTTTCGTTCAGCCAAGTCATGCCAATCAGAATTTCGAGCCCGGGAGCCCGGAAGAAGGTTTGGTAAATCTGGGGACGGGTTTTTTGAAGGTGAACCAGATTCGACAAATATTCAATCATCTGCCTGTTGACATAACTTTTGTTGACGAGAATAATCAGGTTCGCTATTACAGCACGCCCAAACACCGAATCTTCCCCCGAACTCAGGCCATTATTGGCCGCGATGTGAAGAATTGCCATCCGCCGGCATCGGTGCATATCGTGGAGCGAATTGTTGAAGCTTTTAGAAAAGGTAGTAAGGACAGTGCTTCATTCTATATCCATCTGGGCAATCAATACGTTCTTATTCAGTATTTTGCGGTTCGCGACGATAACTCAGTTTATCTGGGTGTTCTGGAAGTGTCGCAGGAGATTAGCCAAATTCAGGCGCTCAGTGGCGATAAACGACTTTTAGATTGGGAGGATTGAAATAGGATAAAAAATTTCCTATATTTGCATAGATAATCGGTAATTTACCGATTAGCTATGTAATTTTAGGAAAAATGGACATTGATATTGAGAGAGAATTATTAAAATTTACTAATCATATAGTTGATTATGCCAGTTTAAGCAGCGTGCTTAAATCTTTGGGATATAAATCGGTAAATAATAAAATTGAAGATTTGATGAAAAAGGCAATTCTATCGCCTTTGAAAAGGGGGTTGTACGTCCATAAATCTAAGGTACATCAACATGCTGTTTCACCGGAAAGTATCGCCAATCACCTGCTTGGTCCATCGTATATTTCTTTGGACTTTGCCCTTAGTTATTACAATCTGATTCCTGAACGCGTTTATGAAGTAACTTCAGTAACCACCAAACGACCAAAATCTTTCAATACTCCGGTCGGACTTTTTTCCTACCGAAGAATTCAAACCGAATTGTTTCCGCTGGGACTGGCTATAAGTAATGGCAATCATGATAAATTTCTTATTGCCACAGTAGAAAAGGCAATTTGCGATAAAATTTTCCTTTCAAAAGACATAGATATTCAATCAATTGAAGAAATGAGAGCTTATCTGGATGATGATTTGAGAATAGAAATGTCCGAATTGACAAATCTGAATCGTGAGATAATCTCAATATATCATGAAGTCTCAAAATCAAAAAAAATAAACCTATTTTTAAAACTAATTACCAGGTTATGAGCATCATCAATCAAATGCTAGAGAAATATTCCATCGAATCTGAACAGGATTTAACAGGAGCTCTAAAGGAAATATATCAGGAAATCACACTGTTAGGATTGTATAGGGGGCAGTTTTTTACAAAAGCCGCGTTTTATGGGGGAACTTCGTTAAGAATTCTCTACGGATTGAAAAGATTTTCTGATGATTTGGATTTCAGTCTTTTAGAGAAAAATCCATCCTTTAAGCTTGAACCCTATTTTTCTTTTATTAAAAATGAATTTGAAGCTCTTGGAGTTCGTATACAGATTAATTCAAAACTCAAAACCAACGATTTCTCCAATATCGCGTCAGCGTTTCTAAAGAATGATACTTCAGTTTTTGAGCTTAATTTGTCCCCTGTTTTCCATCCTTTTATCAATCAAAAGCAGAGCGAAAAGAGCATAAAAATAAAAATTGAAGTAGATACAAATCCGCCTTTGGTTTTTCAAACTGAACACAAAACCCTTTACGATCCCATTACTTTTAATGTTCTTTCGATGACGCTACCCAATCTCTTTGCAGGTAAAATGCATGCGGTTCTTTGTAGAAAATGGAAAACCGGAGTAAAAGGAAGAGACTGGTTTGATTTAGAATGGTATTTGAAGAAAAGAGTTCAGCTTAATTTAAAGCATCTGGAAATCAGAATGATAGAAAGTGGCGACATTTCCGCTGAAACCAAACTCACTTCATCATTATTTATGCAATTGCTTTTGGATAGAGTAGAAAGAAATGATTTCAAAAAAGCATCGGAAGAAGTTCGTCCTTTTTTAAATCATGGACAGAGCGTGAATTATTGGTCGGCTGATTATTTCAGGCAGCTAATTTCTGATAGGTTAGTGCTGTAAATTTGAGTAATTCATTGCAAAGTTCACGGAAACAAGTCCTTACAGAGGAGATAAACTAAGATTTACATTAGCTTTTCTTCTCCAGCTCCCGCAAATGCTCCATTTTCTTTCGGGCTAAAAACTCCTGAATTCCTTCGAAATGCTCTCTTACCCGCTTATGGCCAAATTCGAAAACCTTACTCACCATTCCATCGAGAAAATCGCGGTCGTGCGAAACGAGAATCAAAGTGCCGTCGTAATCCATAAGCGCTTGTTTTAGAATGTCTTTGGTTCTCAGATCGAGATGGTTGGTGGGCTCATCGAGAATAAGCAGATTCACGGGCTCCAGCAGAAGTTTTATCATGGCAAGCCGCGTTCTTTCTCCCCCCGATAAAATTTTAACGGGCTTGTCCCAGTCATCGCCGCCAAACATAAAAGCCCCCAGAATATCTTTTATTTTATTCCTGATTTCGCCTTTGGCAATATAATCGATGGTTTGAAAAACTGTTTGACTTTCATCGAGCAGTGAGGCTTCATTTTGAGCAAAATAACCAATTTGGGTATTGTGCCCCAGGCTTAGCTTTCCATCAAAATTTATCTCACCCATAATGGCTTTAATCATGGTCGATTTTCCTTCGCCATTTTTACCCACAAAGGCTACTTTTTCGCCACGCTGTATGCTGAAACCGGCATTCTGAAATACCAGATGTTCATCATAGGATTTCCCAACTTCTTCGGCTGTAACCGGATAAGAGCCGGAGCGCGGAGATGGGGGAAACCGAAGTTTTAAATGGGAAGTATCTACCTCGTCAACTTCCAGAAGCACAAGCTTCTCAAGCATCTTCACCCGCGATTGAACCTGAAGCGTCTTGGAATATGTTCCCCTGAATCTGTCTATAAATTCCTGGTTATCAGCAATAAATCGCTGTTGTTCATCAAAGGCTTTTTGCTGCTGGTCTCTTCGTTCCTTTCGCAGTTGCAGATAGGTGGAGTAGTTTACTTTGTAATCGTAAATTTTCCCCATGCTTAATTCAATGGTTCTGTTGGTGATATTGTCGATAAACATTTTATCGTGCGATATCACCATAACGGCTTTGGCTCCGTTAATCAAAAAATCTTCCAGCCACTGCACCGATTCAATGTCTAAGTGGTTGGTGGGCTCATCCAGAAGAATCAAATCGGGGTTTTGAAGAAGAATTTTTGCCAATTCAATTCTCATGCGCCATCCGCCACTAAATTCGTTGGTGTTTCGGTGGAAATCTGTTCGCTCAAAGCCCAAACCCATCAGGGTCTTTTCTACTTCGGCATCGTAATTCACTTCCCCCTGACTGTACAGCTTCTCGCTCAAATCCGAAACTTTCTCAATGATGCTGTAATATTCTTCCGATTCATAATCGGTGCGTTGTGTCAATTCAAGGTTGAGCTCGTTGAGCTCGTGCTGCATATTTTGCATATCGCCAAAGGCCAGCGAGGCTTCCTGAAACACTGTTCGCTCATTATTCACAATCAAATGCTGGGGCAAATAGGCAATCACCGATTCTTTGGGGGCGGTAATTTTTCCTCTGGTGGGCGATTTTGCTCCCGCAATAATTTTCAGCAGGGTCGACTTCCCGGCTCCGTTTTTGCCCATCAGGGCAATTCTGTCTTTGTCGTTCACTACAAACGAAATATCTTTAAAAAGGGTTGTTCCGCCAAATTCAACGGCCAGTCCATCAATTGAAATCATTCTGCTGTTTTAAAATTTTGGGTGCAAAGATAGACAAATGAGCCAAAGGCCGAAGCCGTTTTTGGTTTCAGTCTAAAACGATGTTTATACGCTGAAAATCAATAGCAAATCCTTGCTAAAGCTGAAGCCTGGTTTGAATTTGTTGCACTTCTTTTTGTAGGCTTTTTAGGCTTATGGCCAAAGCTTCGGTTCGCATTTCGTTGGTTTCGGGCAATTCGCCACTGATATAGTTTACAAATTTCCAAACTTCTTTAACATCCTGAATTTGAATATCGTAGGGCGAAAAAAGCGGGTTTAGTGAATGGAGAATGAGTTTCCCATCCGATTCTATTCTGTTTTCAACCACTTTAAAAACAATGCCATCGTTTAGGGTAACAATGATATGGGCTTGTTTGTTTTTGATAAAAGTCCAGTTTTGGACAAACTCGCCCGTTACAAACGAGCCGCTGGGGATGGGCAGCATGGAATCGCCGCTAATTTGAAAAGTGCGGTATTTCTTTTGTTTCGAAAGAAAGGGGAGCTGAAAGGTGGGCAATATTTTAATATACTCCGGATCGGCAAAGCCGCTGGCATAGCCCGCCTGTGCTTTTTCGGGCACGAGTTCTATGTTTTCTTCGTTGTCGGCATTTACCGATGTTACCAAAACCCGCAATTTACTCCCTTTAATATACACATCGTAGCCCCTTTCCAACTGGTTGAGCTGACTCTCGGGCAATGCGCTCAAATCTATGCGGATGAGCGTGTCGACCGAAACATTATAGTACTCCGAAAAACTGATTAATGTAGCCATGCCGGGCTGGGCAATCTCGTTTTCGTAGCCACTCAGGGTGGAGCGTTTCATGTGCAAACTCTCCGCCACATCCTCCTGAGTAAACCGCTTTCTTTTTCTTAATAACTTGATGTTTTCGCTAAAAATTGACATAATACCTGATATTTAAAATCCTTGTTTTATTTTCTGTTCGCTGTTTCGCATTTTGCCGCAATCATTTTGCAATTCTCTTTTTTTAACAATTTCGGCTCACCACTTTAAAAATATAATGATTATATTATAGCCGCAAAAATGATTAAATAATAATCAAAATTAAACAAAATTTTGAATGCTGCAATTTTTTTATAAAACTTTTTATGCCAACAGATTATCACAACAGAACCATTGCACATTTCGACCTCGACAGCTTTTTTGTTTCGGTGGAGCGGCTCATGAACAGCAAGCTGGTGGGATTGCCTGTAATCGTTGGCGGAACGTCGGACAGGGGAGTGGTGAGCAGTTGCAGTTACGAAGCCAGAGCTTTTGGAGTTCATTCGGCCATGCCCATGAAGCTGGCTCAGCGCCTTTGTAAAGACGCTGTTATCATTCGGGGCGACATGGATAACTACAGCAAATACTCGCGGTTGGTTACCGATGTTATTGCCGATAAAGCTCCGGTTTACGAGAAAGCTTCCATCGACGAGCATTACCTCGACATTACCGGAATGGATCGTTTTTTTGGCTCCTACCAATGGACCCACGAGCTGAGGCAGCAAATCATTAAAGAAACCGGATTGCCCATTTCATTTGGCCTTTCAGTGAACAAAACAGTGGCTAAAATGGCCACCGGCGAAGCCAAACCCAATGGCGAGCTTCAGGTAACTCCCGAAATGGTGAAGCCTTTTATGTTCCCTTTGTCCATCCGCAAAATTCCCATGATTGGCCAAAAAACCTACCACCTTCTCCGCTCCATGGGCGTTTCGACCATCGAAACCCTCAGCCGTATTCCCCCCGATATGATGGAACAGGTGCTCGGAAAATCCGGAACCATCATCTGGAGAAAAGCCAATGGCATCGATTTAAGCCCCGTGGAGCCTTACAGCGAGCGCAAAAGCATCAGCAGCGAACGAACTTTCCAAAAAGATACCACCGATGTGGTTTTCTTAAGACTTCTCATTATCTCCATGGTCGAAAAACTTGCCTTTCAACTCCGCAAAAAGCAAAAGCTCACGGGCTGTATCACCATTAAAATCCGCTATTCCAACTTCGATACCAACACCCAGCAAAAACATATTCCCTATACCTCGTTCGATCATGTGCTTATGAAAGTAGCCACCGAGCTGTTTGAAAAACTCTATAACCGCCGCATGCTTATCAGGCTTGTGGGCGTGCGGCTCAGCGATTTGGTTTATGGGGTTCAGCAACTCAACCTTTTCGAAGATACCCCCGAGATGATCAGCCTGTATCAGGCCATGGACAAGGTGCGGCTGAGATTCGGAAGCCAGGCCATAAAACGGGCATCTTCGCTGTTTAATCAGGCCATGGACGAAGACACCGAAACAGAAACAGAATAAATTCAGAACCTATGAACTACGAAACCTACCGGAAAATCAAATCCATGCGATCGTTCAGGCAAAAATTTGCCGAGATGATAAACGAGTACAGAAGCGGTTTTGTCAGAAAACCAAAAATCTTTTCAGCGGAGAAAAAAACAGCAGAAAGTTGAAAGCAGCTGAATTGTTGATAATCAGGTATCTGAAGATAAAAATAGGGTTCTTCCGCTGGAGACTTTTTTTACAGATTTTTCGGATTTCCCCATCCGGATTTCTTTCTTATTTTTGCCAAAAATAGCACACAAATTGAAATTAGGCGATTTACTCTCCCGTTATCAGTCAGATAAAACAAAACAGTTTTTTCAGTTATACGACCATAAACAGCAAATTGGACTCAAAGGCCTGATAGGCTCCTCATTATCCATCTACATGTCGCTGATTTTTATGGAGAAAAAAGGGTTTCACCTGGTGGTGATGCCAGATAAAGAGTCGGCGGCCTACTTGTACAACGACCTTGAAAACCTTCTGGATGATGTGGGAGTGGATTACTACCGCAAAAAAATCATGTTCTATCCTTCGGGTTATAAACGTCCCTATGAAACCGATCATCCGGACAGCGCCAACCTGCTCTCGCGAACCGAAGTTATTACCCGACTCACCTCCGGAACCAAGGATTTAATGGTAATTAGTT
Source organism: Draconibacterium orientale (assembly GCA_020718205.1). GTDB lineage: Bacteria > Bacteroidota > Bacteroidia > Bacteroidales > UBA12170 > UBA12170. The sequence continues at coordinate 35,038 of DYSN01000017.1, read as the reverse complement.
TCCCCGAAGCCCTTTCGGAGAAAATAGTATCGAAGAAATATGTAACCGATCACACCATCTTACTCCACTCAGAAGAATTAATGGAGCAGGACGAGTTGCTCGAAAAACTCGTTCATCTGGGCTTTTCCCGCGTCGACTTTGTGGTTGAGCCCGGACAGTTTGCGCTCAGGGGCGGATTGATGGATGTGTTTTCCTATGCTTTCGATTATCCCTATCGCCTGGAGTTTTTTGGCGATCAGATTGAGTCCATCAGAACTTTCGATCCAGCTACTCAGCTCAGCATCAAGACGTTGAAAACTGCTAAAATACTTCCAAATCTTCAGCGTCAGGAAATAAAAGAGAAAAGAGCCTCCTTTGTCGGAATGTTGCCTTCCGAAGCGCGTTTGTGGTTGCACCAGGAAGATTTTATCTTCGACAAGCTGAATCAGGGCTACGAATCGGCGTTGAAACACTACGAAAACCTAAAGGGGGAAATAAAACATCTGCACCCCGAAGAACTATTTGTTACTGGTCATTCAGTAAAAAGCGAGATGGAACGAATGCATGTGGTCTTCACCCAGCAAAAAGCCGACAAATCCCCCGATTTATCCTTCGATATTCAACCGCAACCCAACTTCAACAAACACTTCGAACTGCTCATCGACGATTTGAACACCAACAAAGCCCATGGCATTAAAACGGTGATTGTCAGTGAGTCGGACAAACAGCTTTTGCGCTTGCAGCAAATTTTCGAAGATTTGCTTGGCGAAAACGGCCATCAGATTTACAATAGCATTCAAATAGGTCTGCATCAGGGGTTTATTGATAACGATAACCAAATTGCGGTTTATACCGACCATCAGATTTTCGACCGTTATCAGCGATTCAGGCTTCGCGAGGGATTTGGCGGAAAAGAAGTCATCACCATCAAAGAGCTTTACGATTTAAGAAAAGGCGACTATGTAACTCATATTGACCACGGTATCGGCCGGTTCGATGGGTTGGAGAAAATTGTTAACAACGGCAAAGTGCAGGAAGTTATTCGCATCATCTATAAAAACGATGACCTGCTCTACGTAAATATTCACTCGCTTCACCGGATTTCGAAATTCTCCGGCAAAGACGGAACTCCCCCGCAGCTCAATAAAATTGGGTCACCAGCCTGGAAAGCCCTGAAAAATAAAACCAAAAGCAGGGTAAAAGACATTGCACAGGAGCTAATTAAGCTCTACGCCGAGCGAAAAATGCAGCCTGGATTTGGATTTGCCCCTGATACCTATTTGCAAAACGAGTTGGAAGCCAGTTTTATTTACGAAGATACCCCAGACCAACTCAAAGCCACTCAGGCAGTTAAAGCAGATATGGAGCTCGATCATCCCATGGACAGGCTTATTTGTGGAGATGTGGGATTTGGTAAAACAGAAATTGCCATTCGGGCTGCTTTCAAAGCAGTGACCGACAGCAAACAGGTTGCTGTTCTTGTTCCAACCACTATTTTGGCTTATCAGCATTTTAAAACTTTCAGCGAAAGGTTGAAGGATTTTCCGGCAAGGGTGGAGTATATCAGTCGTTTTCGAAGTGCTGCAAAAATTTCATCCATTTTAGCCGACCTCGAACAAGGAAAAGTGGATATATTGATTGGAACCCATAAACTTGTGGGTAAAGAAGTGAAATTCAAAGACCTGGGCTTGCTGGTTGTGGACGAAGAGCAAAAATTTGGAGTTTCGATAAAAGAAAAACTCAAGCAATTCAAAGTCAATGTAGATACACTAACTTTAACTGCAACTCCCATCCCGCGAACATTGCAATTCTCCCTCATGGGAGCCCGCGATTTGAGTGTAATCAATACGCCACCACCAAACCGTCAGCCCGTGCTCACCGAAGTCAGGGCATTTTCGGAGGAGATTATTCGCGATGCCATTCATTATGAAGTGAGTAGGAGAGGACAGGTATTTTTTGTCCACAACAGGGTTCAGAATATTGAAGAAGTAGCAGCCATGATCCATCGCTTTGTGCCCGATGTAAAAATTGCCATTGCTCATGGTCAGATGGATGGAGCCAAACTCGAAAAAACCATGCTCGATTTTATCGAAGGCGATTACGATGTACTTTTGGCCACCAAAATCATTGAATCGGGACTCGATATACCCAATGTGAATACCATCATCATCAACGAAGCCAACCACTACGGATTGAGCGAGTTGCATCAAATGAGAGGACGCGTTGGTCGTAGCAATAAAAAGGCTTTTTGCTATCTACTGGCGCCCCCCGACCTGGCTTTGACAGATGAAGCCCGCAAGCGGCTGAAGGCCATAGAAGAATTCTCCAATCTGGGTTCCGGGTTCAATATCGCCATGCGCGACCTCGATATTCGTGGAGCAGGAAATATTCTTGGAGCCGAGCAATCGGGATTTATTTCGGAAATTGGCTTCGAAATGTATCAAAAAATTCTCGACGAAGCCCTGCAGGAGCTCAAGGATGCGGAGTATTCGGATACAGGCCACGTTCAAAAGCCATCGGATTTTGTGAACGATTGCCAACTCGATACCGATTTAAATGCATTAATTCCGGACGATTACGTAGAAAACACTGCCGAACGACTTTCATTATACAAGGAGTTGTCGCAAATAGATACCGGGCAAAAGCTACTCTTATTCCAGTCTTCGCTGATTGATAGATTTGGGGAGCTGCCCAAAGCAGTGGAAAATCTCATACAATCCATGCGAATCAAGTGGATTGGAAAAGAGCTTGGGTTTGAGCTGATTCGCTTGAAAAGCGACTTTATGTACGCTTATTTTATTAGCAATCAGGAAAGTAAGTTCTTTTCGTCAGACTATTTTGGCCGGATGCTTTCAATCATTCAATCCAATTCAAACTGCAAAATGCGGGAGAAAAACGATAAATTGAGCATCATTTTTAGTCATGTGCGAACCATAGAACAGGCACTTCTAATTCTGGAAGACTTAAAATCAAAAATGCAGCCAGTGGTATAGAAAATCAATGGTCAAAGGCTTCTTTCAATTTGTTAATGAGCTGCTTTTCTTCGGTCACGATTCCCTCAAAGGCTTCTGCAACCTTTACCACCGAATTTATGCAGAATTGTTTAACCCAGTTATTGAATAAATATTTGTGATTTTCATAATAGAAAATAAATTTCTCCAGCGCTATTTCGGCTGGAAATTCAGCATCATAACTACTTAAAAACCCCGAATCGGTCAGTATTTTATCATAATCATCTGCCTCGAGATTGTGAGCCAACTTAATCAATTCATCCTTAGATATTTGTTGAAAAACAGCAATTTCTTCATCCTGAATTTCCAAATCCGACTTTGCAATGGCATATAATAGATTGCCAAATGCCAAATAAAAGCTGTGCGGTAACATTAGATTTTGTTTTTTGTTTGATGACTAAAATAATAAATTTTCTTTTCACCTGTTTATTTTTTTTTAAATTTGACGAAACAACAGATAAATGGGTCTATTCGGTAAAAAAAATTCGGGTAACAGTTCAAGAGCTGATCTTTCTTATGGTGATTATAAAGGGTTTAACCAATTGTATGCAATTTTGATTGCACAAATCGATGGTATCATCATCACCTTTAATGATTTATTTTCTGTTCATTTTGGTTATCAATTGGCCGAATTTGACGGAAATTTACCAGGTATAGTGCAACTTGGAATCGTTTCGAAGGAAACTTACAGCGCAATTTACACCAGCATCCAACTGAGTGAAGCTTACAGTACCGAACTGCAAATTAAAACGAAAAGGGGCGAGATGGCGACCTATAAATTAAAAGCAGCACCACTTCCCGATAATAAATTTCTTCTTGTTTTCGATCCGGTACGCAAGGAAAAAACCATTGTGGAGGATGCAAATGAGTCGAATAAGCTTTTCATGGAGCTCATTAATCAAATGCCCGACATTATCTGTTTTAAAGATGGATTTGGAAAATGGCTACTGGCTAATACCGCCGATTTAAATTTGTTTCAGCTCAAAGGGGTTAATTATGTAGGTAAGACCGATGCCGATTTAGCCCCTTTTACCCACGAAGTTTACAGGCAAGCCTTCTTAAATTGTATGGAAACCGACGAAAAATGTTGGAACGAAAAAGTAATCAGCCGGGGCGATGAAATCATCCCAACGCCGGCGGGGGAACAAATTATGTTCGATGTTTTTAAAATTCCTGTTTTCAATGCCGATGGAAGCCGCAAGAATCTAATCGTTATAGGCAGAGATGTCACCGAGCACCGAAAAACAGAAAACGATCTCCTCCTCGCCAAGCAGAAAGCAGAAGAGTCCGACAGGTTAAAATCAGCATTTTTGGCCACCATGTCGCACGAGCTTAGAACCCCTTTAAATGCCATTATTGGATTCGCCACTCTTATTTTCGAAGAAGAAGATTTATCCGATATCCGCGAATTCTCACGAATTATCAACAATAACTCCAATGTCCTGCTGAATCTTATCGAAGATATCTTCGATATTTCTCTTATCGAAGCTCAGCAAATGCAGATAGAACACCACAAGTTTGATATTGTGAAAACAGCGAATGAAGTTTTAGAGATTTTTCCCCACGAAATACATATCCTCGATAAGCTGGACATTGATTTAAGGAATTTAATCAGCGAAAAAGAAGTTTTTGCCAGTGGCGATGTTTATCGTGTTAAGCAAATTCTGACCAATCTCATTAGTAATGCCTTAAAATTCACCATAAAAGGTCAGGTACTTCTCAAAATGAATAACCATCCGGATCACGTTGAAATCGAAATAGAAGACACAGGAATAGGTATAGCTCCCGATAAAATCGATTTCATCTTTCAGATGTTCCAGCAAGTGGAAGAAGGATCGAAGCGAAAATACGGGGGGGCAGGTTTGGGACTCTCCATTTCCAAACAACTTGCCGTTTTTATGGGTGGTGATATAAAGGTAAAATCGGAACTGGGAAAAGGCTCGGTCTTTACACTGATTTTGCCCAAAAGCGTTAAAACCGAATAGGCTCGTTTCTCAATTTCAGTAAATTACTTATGCCCTGAATTCTAAGACTATTTTTAGGTTCATTATTTATATAATATATTGATAATCAATATAGTATAATTTCTTTTTTAGCCTGATTGCCACGGGCTCAATTTAAAATATTTCTAAATTAAAGATGCCCGCTATTACAAGCTCAGCAGCGGCGGTGAATCTTGTTTAAATTACCTAATTTCGCCGAAAGATGAAATTTAATATCAGAAAAAGATGGCAAAAATCAAAGGAGCAATAGTGGTGGATGTGGAAAAATGCAAGGGCTGTAGCGTTTGTATTCCCGCTTGTCCCACCGATGTTATACTGTTATCGAAAAACGTTAACGGGAAAGGATATAATTATGCCTATATGGAAAACCCCGATGCCTGCATAGGCTGTGCCAACTGTGCCGTGGTTTGCCCCGATGGCGTTATAACAGTTTATAAAGTGAAAGTAGCATAGTAAAAAACAATATTAAAGACATTTATATGGCTGAAATAAAATTAATGAAGGGAAATGAAGCTATTGCCGAAGCCGCTATCAGAGCGGGTTGCGATGCTTATTTCGGATACCCCATTACGCCGCAGTCCGAAGTGATAGAATACCTTATGATGGAACGTCCGGAACAGCGTACAGGGATGGTTGTGTTGCAGGCAGAAAGCGAAATAGCTGCTATCAATATGGTTTATGGTGCCGCCGCTGCAGGAAAAAAAGTAATGACTTCTTCCTCAAGCCCCGGCATCAGCCTGAAACTGGAAGGAATTTCTTATATCGCAGGTGCCGAATTGCCCGCTGTTATCGTTAATGTGGTTCGCGGTGGACCAGGCCTTGGTACCATTCAACCTTCGCAGGCCGACTATTTCCAGGCCACAAAAGGTGGCGGTCATGGCGATTACCGCTTGCTGGTTTTAGCACCATCATCTGTACAGGAAATGGCTGATTTTGTGGCAGATGCATTTCGTTTGGCTTTCAAATACCGCAATCCGGTTCTTATTTTATCCGATGGTATCATTGGTCAAATGATGGAGAAAGTTTCCATGCCCGATCCGCTTCCACGTTTAACCGACCAGGAAATAAAGGAAAAATATGGCGATTGGGCTACCACAGGTCGTCCTGCCGGTAAAGAACGCAATATCATCACTTCGCTGGAATTGGATCCCTATAAACAAGAAAAACACAATCATAAGCTTCAGGCGAAATACGCTCAAATGTGCGAAGAAGAAGTTCGCTACGAGATGATTAACTGCGACGATGCCGAATATATATTCGTGGCTTATGGTTCCAGTGCTCGTATTGCTCAAAAAGCTATGGAACAAGCCAGAGCTAAAGGTATAAAAGCCGGTATTTTCCGTCTCATTACGCTTTTCCCTTTCCCCAAAAAAGCCCTTTATGAGCTGGCAGGAAGAGTAAAAGGATTTTTAGCCGTTGAAATGAGCGCGGGTCAAATGATAGAAGATGTTCAGCTTTCTATTGAAGGCCGGTCAAAAGCAGTTCATTTTGGTCGCTATGGTGGCGTGATTCATTCACCCGAAGAAGTATTAACTGCGCTGGAGCAAAAAATAATTGGAGGATAAAACATGGATATTCAAGATATTATAAAACCAGAAAATCTGGTTTACTCAAAAACAGCCAACATGACCGATAAGGTATTGAGCTATTGCCCCGGATGTGGTCATGGAACAGCGCACCGAATTGTGATGGAAGTGGTTGAAGAAATGGGAATTACCGAAAATACCATTGGAGTGGCTCCCGTGGGTTGCTCGGTTTTGGCTTACGAGTTCATGAACATCGATATGGTTCAGGCTGCTCACGGAAGAGCTCCTGCTGTTGCCACAGGAATTAAAAGGGTGTGGCCCGAAAAATTTGTCTTCACCTATCAGGGCGATGGTGATTTGGCTGCCATTGGCGGTAATGAAACCCTGCACGCCTGTAACCGTGGCGAGCATATTGTTATCATTTTCGTGAATAATGGTATTTATGGAATGACTGGTGGACAAATGGCACCAACCACACTCAGTGGAATGAAAACTTCCACTTCGCCCTATGGCCGCGATATTGCCACCATGGGAAGTCCCTTGAAAATGACCGAACTGATAGCTCAATTACCTGGTACTCATTTTGTAACCCGTCAGGCTGTGCATACTCCTGCAGCTGTAAGAAAAGCTAAAAAATCCATCAGACAAGCCTTTGAAGTTCAAAAAGATAAAAAAGGGTTAGCTTTTGTGGAGATTGTTTCGAACTGCAACAGCGGCTGGAAAATGACTCCGCTCGATGCCAACCAATGGATGGTCGATCATATGTTCCCCTATTTCCCCATTGGAGATATTAAGGTGGATGGAAATTTTGTAAAATAATCTGCTAAAATTTAAAAACGATGACAGAAGAATTAATTATAGCTGGTTTTGGAGGACAAGGTGTTCTTTCCATGGGAAAAATATTGGCTTATAGTGGAATTATGCAGGATCAGGAAATAACCTGGATGCCCAGTTATGGTCCGGAAATGCGTGGTGGTACTGCCAATGTTACTGTAATTATCAGCGACGAACGAATTAGCAGCCCTATTTTAACAAAATACGATACTGCAATTATTCTCAACCAACAATCGATGGATAAATTCGAAAGCACTGTGAAAACTGGTGGTGTTCTTATTTACGACCCGAATGGAATCATTCATAAACCAACCCGCACCGACATTACCATTTATACCATCGAAGGCGCCAAATTGGCTTCGGAAATGGGAAATAGTAAGATTTTTAATATGGTAATTCTGGGGGCATATCTCAAAGCCCGCCCCATTGTGAAATTGGAGAATGTGATTCTTGGACTTAAAAAATCATTGCCAGAGCGTTATCACAAGCTCATTCCTTTAAATGAGGATGCCATTACCATGGGGATGAATAATCTGGTTAAGGTATAGATATTCAACCCTATATAAAATAAAAAAACCGGTAACAAATGTTAACCGGTTTTTTTATTTGAAAGAATCCGCTATCTATTTAATAGCATCTACAATGGCTTTAAAAGCAGCATGATTGTTCATGGCTAAATCGGCCAAAGCTTTACGGTTAAGTTCGATACCTTTTTTATGGATTTTGCCCATAAAAACTGAGTAAGACATTCCATACATGCGGGCTGCAGCGTTAATACGAGCAATCCAAACTTGTCTGTAAAGTGCCTTTTTGGCTTTTCTGTCGCGATAGGCGTAACCCAAACCTTTTTCATAAGAGTTCTTGGCTACTGTCCAAACATTTTTCCTGCGACCAAATTGACCTCTGGTACGGCTTAAAATCTTTTTACGTCTTGATCTTGACGCAACTGCATTTACTGATCTTGGCATTTTTTTTTAATTTTTTCGTTTTAGCGTTCAAATTGAAACTTTAAGGCTAAAACAACAGTTTTGAAACTTTAATAAATTACCTTGCAAGCATGAGCTTAATTCCAGCCTCATCGGCTTTCTCAACCATTGCTGCATAACCTAAATTACGCTTTTGCTTTTTAGTCTTCTTAGTTAAGATGTGACTCTTATAAGCATGCTTTCTTTTAATTTTACCTGATCCGGTAAAGGTGAACCTTTTTTTGGCACCGGATTTAGTTTTCATTTTTGGCATTAGTCTACAATTTTTTATTTATAATGTTGCTAACTATTACTGCAACTCTCGTCACAGCTAATAAGCTTTCACTTATTCTTTTTCTTGGGGCTAAGCATCATAATCATCCTTTTCCCTTCTAATTTAGGTAGATTTTCTACCTTACAGTAATCCTCCAAAGCTTCCGCAAAACGCAAAAGCTGGATTTCTCCCTGTTCCTTATAAACAATATTTCTTCCTTTAAAAAACACGTCAACTTTTACTTTCGCACCTTCCTCAAGGAATTTCTGTGCATGGTTGACTTTGAAATTAAAGTCGTGATCGTCGGTGTGAGGACCTAAACGAATTTCTTTTACAACAACCTTAGCAGTCTTTGCTTTAATTTCCTTTTGTTTTTTCTTTTGCTCGTAGAGGAATTTTTTATAATCCACTACTCTACAAACCGGTGGATTTGCAGTGGGTGATATCTCTACCAAATCCAAGCCTACATTCTCTGCAACATCCAAAGCATCTCTAAGATTAAAAATGCCTGTTTCCAGATTTTCACCCACAAGCCTTACAACCGGAGCGGTAATATACTTGTTAATTCGGTGGGCATCCACTGGTTTTTGGTAAGAGCCTCTGCTTCTTCCCCTAAAAACATTATTTGTTACTGCCAATATTCTCCTGTTTTTTAATTAAATTTCGTTATTTCATTCACCTCGTCCTGAATTTTCTGGACAATAGCTTCAATGCTAAAGGTTCCTAAATCGCCTTCTCCATGTCTTCTCACAGATACGGTGCCATCTTCAGCTTCTTTTTCGCCTACGATAAGCATGTATGGAATTTTACGAACTTCGGCATCGCGTATCTTACGACCCATTTTTTCACTCCGTGTGTCAATTTGGGCGCGAATTTCGGCATTTTCCATTAATTTCAAAACATTTTCGGCATAATTTTGATATTTCTCGCTGATTGGCAGGATAATAAGCTGTTCCGGAGTTAACCAGAGCGGGAAATTACCAGCACAATGCTCAATTAATACCGCTACAAACCGCTCCATGGAGCCAAAAGGCGCTCTGTGAATCATTACCGGACGGTGCTTTTCGTTGTCAGCGCCCACATATTCCAATTCAAAACGCTCGGGTAAATTGTAATCTACCTGAATGGTTCCCAATTGCCATTTTCTACCCAAAGCGTCTTTAACCATAAAGTCCATTTTCGGGCCATAGAATGCTGCTTCGCCATAGGCAACTATAGCGGGGATTCCGCGTTCGTCGGCCACCTCGCGAATGGCATTTTCGGCATTGATCCAGTTTTCTTCCGAACCAATATATTTATCTTTGTTGGTGAGGTCGCGAAGTGAAATTTGAACCAGAACTTCTTTGAAGTCCAAAGCCTTAAATATCAAATCGATAATGTCCATCACTTTTTTAAATTCGTCTTTCACCTGATCGGGTGTGCAAAAGATATGGGCGTCGTCCTGAGTAAATCCTCGAACCCTTGTCAAGCCGTGAAGCTCTCCACTTTGCTCATAGCGATAAACGGTACCAAACTCGGCATAGCGGATGGGTAAATCCTTGTACGACCTGGGCTCGGTGCGGTAGATTTCGCAATGGTGGGGGCAGTTCATGGGTTTTAACAGAAACTCTTCGTTGGCCACCGGTGTGTGAATGGGCTGAAAACTATCCTGACCATATTTGGCATAGTGGCCAGAAGTTACATAAAGCTCTTTTTGACCAATATGGGGAGTTATAACGGGTTCATAACCATAGCGTTTCTGTACTTTTTTAAGGAAAGATTCCAGACGATCGCGCAACATGGCACCTTTGGGCAACCACAAGGGGAGGCCTTTTCCCACTTTTTCGGAGAAGGCAAACAATCCCAGTTCTTTTCCTAATTTTCTGTGGTCGCGTTTTTTGGCTTCTTCCAGCAGTAGCAGATACTCGTCGAGTTCGCTTTTCTTGGGGAAAGTGATTCCGTATATGCGGGTAAGCATTTTTCTGTTTTCGTCGCCACGCCAGTAAGCTCCGGCAATATTGAGCAATTTAATGGCTTTTATGGGGCTGGTATTGATAAGGTGAGGACCGCGGCAAAGGTCAACAAAATCGCCGGTTTGATAAAAAGTAATCTTTCCATCCTCCAAATCCTGAATAAGCTCCAGTTTATATTCGTCACCTTTTTTGGTAAAATATTCCAGTGCTTCGGTTTTGGTGACTTCTTTTCTCACATATTCCTGCTTATTTTTAGCAAGTTCCATCATTTTTTTCTCAATGGCTTCCAGGTCTTTTTCGGCAATGGTATTTTGACCAAAGTCTACGTCGTAGTAAAAACCATTGTCGATATCGGGCCCAATTCCAAATTTAGCGCCGGGGTATAGTAGTTCGATGGCTTCGGCCATCAGGTGAGCCGATGAGTGCCACATGGCAGCTTTTCCTTCGGCATCGTTCCATGTAAGTAGTTGTAAACGAGAATCTTCGTTAATGGGGCGGGAAGCATCCCAAACTTCCCCATTTACTTTGGCAGCCAGGACATTGCGTGCCAGCCCTTCGCTGATGCTCAAAGCTACATCGTAGCCAGTGCTTCCTTTGGGCAATTGTTTAACCGATGAATCGGGTAAAATTATATTAATCATGCTGTTTTTATTCTGAAATTAGGGCTGCAAAGATACAAAAATTCTCGTCTTGCGCCGTATTAATAATAGGACCATTTTTAGCTCCCCCGAAGTATAAAACGGATTAGTTTTAGCAACAAAGATTTGGGAATTGGGAAATGAAAATTCACATTGCCATAGAACCGCCCTTTCAGCCACCAAAAGCCTGGAAACCGTGTCGCAACAGATTTAACAGAATACCAAAAAATATTTCTCGTTTAACTGATATACCTAATTATTTTTTTCTATTTTAGTCTTCTAAACACCCCAACACCAATTAAATACTTATGTCTGCCTTGTTTTCTAATTGTTTTTCGCTTTTTAAGGAGATTTGTTTCAAGAAGGGGAATGGAAATGTTGAAGATATAGTGGATCCCGATACCTATCGGGACGCAATATTGCGGGTAATGGAGTGTTGGCAGTAATTAATCCACCAAACTCAAGACAAATGAATATAAAAAACAAATAAACAAACCAAATTGTAAATGTTATTATGACCCAATTCCTAAACCCATTTGCTCCCCAAAAAACCAATAAAAAACCAGAGCATTTTGCGGTATGCTCTGGCTAAAAAAAGGATTTTTATTTGGTGTTTATTCTGTTGCATTGCTGGGTTTGCCCACATGACCTGCTTCGGTGGTGTAACCATACATTCGGTCGAATTTAATCCGGTATTTTTCTTTGATGTATTTTCTCTTGAGTTTGAGAGTGGGGGAGAGCTCGCCTGTTTCGGGCAACCATTCCTGGCAAGTAAGCTCAAATGTCTTCACTTGACGGTGACTGCCCAAAGTGGCATTAATTTTTTCTACCTCCTCCTGATATCGCTGTTTTACCGCAGGAATTTGAATGAGGTCGCGGTTATCTCTAAAAGTGATTTTGTGCTTGGTGCACCAACCGTGTAGAAACTCAAAAGCCGGACAAATAATGGCAGCGGCGTATTTTTCACCCTCACCAACAATCATAAGCTGCTCAATAAATGCGCTTTCCTTAAAGATGTTTTCAATAAGCTGTGGAGCCACATATTTTCCGGTGCTCAGCTTGAAGATTTCTTTCTTCCTATCGGTGATTTTCAGGATATTATGTTGGTGAAGCTCCCCAATATCGCCGGTATGAAACCAGCCTTCCTCGTCGATGACTTCAGCCGTTTTTTCCGGATCTTTATAATAACCCAGCATTTGACTTGGTCCACGCATTAAGATTTCGCCATCCTCGGCAATTTTTACTTCTACATTTTTAAGAACTGGCCCAACGGTTCCAAATTCCATGTAGGGATAGTCTTTTTGGTTCACTGCAATAACCGGCGATGTTTCGGTGAGACCGTAACCTTCCATCAGCGGGATGCCTGCTGCATTAAAAACTCTGGCCAATCGGGGTTGCAATGCTGCTCCGCCCGAAATAATCACATTGATATTTCCCCCCAAAGCGGCTTGCCATTTAGAGAAAATGAGTTTGCGGGCCAATTTGAGCTGAAACTCGAACCACCACCCATTGGCTCCATTGAGCTCATAGCGGTTGGCCAAATCCAACGCCCAGAAAAACAGATTGCGTTTAATTCCTTTTAAGTCTTTTCCCTTATTCACAATTTTGTCGTAAACTTTCTCTATAACTCTGGGGACTGAAGCGAATCCGTTGGGTTTGATTTCGAGAATATTAGCTCCCACAGTATCAATGCTTTCGGCATAATATACCGTGCAGCCCTTGTATTGCACCAGATAATTTACCATGCGCTCAAACACATGACAAAGAGGCAAGAAGCTAATGACATCGCTCACCTGTGCTAAGGGCAAAATTTCGGTGGTGGCTTCTACATTGGCAATCAGATTCCGGTGCGAAAGCATCACACCTTTGCTGAGTCCTGTGGTTCCTGAGGTATATATAATGGTGAGCAAATCGTCGGGCTCGATGGAAGCTTTCAGTGTGACCAGCTGGTCTTTAAACTTTGCTTCGTTGGCTTTTCCAAGCTCAATGATTTCTATCCAGCTTTTGCAGCTTTTCAATGGGTCGAAGCTGTAAATCCCCTGAACCATAGGAGCTTTCTTTGCTGCCCCTTCGAGCTTTTCAAAGTATTCCTGCGACGAAACCACAATGATTTTTGCATCGGAATGTGTTACGATATAATCGTACTCGCGATAGCCCTGATTGGGATAAATGGGCACATGAACGGCACCAATCTGCGACATCCCCATGTCGAGAAAATTCCATTCGGGACGGTTGTTTGAAACGGTAATAATTTTATCGCCTTTTGTTATCCCCAGAGCCAGCAGACCATAGCTCACCCAATCGGTCATATTTTTATATTCCTGAGTGCTAAATGTCTCCCATTTTCCGTTTCTTTTAACCCCCAAAGCTTTTGGCTTGGAGTGTTTTTCCAATAATTGATCTACAATATCAAACGTTCTCGTTACTTTCATGGCTTTTTTGTTTTTGTTTTAAAGGTCCAGGTAAATTCAAATTCCGATATTATTTCTTGGGCACTATTCCTTCCGGTGGATTGAATAGTAATGGTTTGGCCTTGGTTGGTTTCGATGGCTTTTTCAATGGCTTGACTGATTTCATGCCCATTGCTGCATGTGAAATAGATTTTGGATGTGCCTTTTTTAATAAAAGAAGATTTCATATTCAAAACGAGCATGCTCACAGGGATATCCTGGTCTTTCACCGCCGCCATTGCCATGATTCCCGAAGATAATTCGGCAGCCATGCTTTGAGCAGCAAAATAGATGCTTTGAAAAGGATTCTTGTTCATAAACCGGAAGGGGATACTCACCACCGCCTGTTCTTTGGTGAGTTGAGCCACTTTTAAGCCTGCAATATACCCCATGGGCAAATGTTGAAGCATGAAAAAATTGAATTTCCAGCTTTTTAGCGCCATTTTTCGTATGAAATCTCCTTTTGGCATGGGTTGTTATTTTAGAATTTATATGCGTTATCTTCAATCAACTTGTCGGCAAGACGACGACGGGCTTCTTTTACATTCACGGCGGGCATTTTGGTAAAACGCTTCATTCCCATGAGCATGGCCTGATGTTCATCGCTGTCGGCAAAAGAATTTACGGCATCAACGCCACATTTATTGATTTTGAAAGCAGTATCGTACATAAATACGTCGAGCATGTCTTTGTATAAGGAAACTTTGTCTTTTCCGTTCATTTGCTCTAATTTTTCTACTCTGAGCATGGAAGATTCTGCGGCGTAGGTATGCATGAGCATATCGGCCACATTTATCAGAATTTCCTGTTCGTCGGCAAAATTTTGCATGTATTTTTGAACGGCTGCGCCTGAAACCATGAGAATGGCTTTTTTAAAGTTCACCAAAGCTTTCTTTTTGATTTCGTAATAATCTGAAGATAAGCTGCCAAAATCTGGAATGCCCATCAGTTCTTTGGCAACTTCCTTGGCAGGAGTGAGGAGGTCGAATTCGCCTTTCATGGCTCTTTTCATAAGCTCGCCCACAATGACCATACGGTTGATTTCGTTGGTGCCTTCGAAAATACGATTGATGCGGCTATCGCGATAGGCTCGTTCAACGGGTGTTTCGGCCGAATAGCCCATTCCACCATAAATCTGAACGCCTTCGTCCACCACAAAGTCCAGCGCTTCGGAGCCGAATATTTTTGCAATGGAAGCTTCAATGGCAAACTGACGCATCCCCTCAACAGTGGCAAGTCCTTTATCCATGCCTTCGTCCATATAGCTTTTGATGGCATCTTCTATATTCTGACTGGCACGATAGGTCAATGATTCCGATGCAAAAGTTCTGATAATCATTTCGCCCATTTTCGATTTTAAAGCGGGGAAAGAAGAAATGGCTTTGCCGAATTGCTTGCGCTCGTTGGCATATTTCACGGTAACATCTATGGTGCTTTTGCAAGCTCCTACGGTGGCGCCCGAAAGTTTAATACGACCTAAGTTCAGGATGTTCAAGGCGATTTTAAAACCACCATCGCGCTCACCAAGCATGTTTTCTACAGGAACTTTCACATTTTCCAGATAAACCTGAACTGTTGACGATCCTTTAATCCCCATTTTTTCCTCATCGGGACCAGCAGTAACTCCGTCATAAGCGGCTTCTACAATGAAAGCACTCAGGTTTTTATCGTCGTCTATTTTGGCAAAAACGATGAATAAATCGGCCACTCCACCATTGGTAATCCAGATTTTTACGCCATTGAGAACATAATGGGTTCCATCGGCAGAAAGTTTGGCGCGGGCTTTTCCGGAGTTTGCATCCGAGCCGGCATCGGCTTCGGTAAGGCAATAGGCACCGATTAATTCGCCGCTGGCCAATTTGGGCAGGTATTTCGATTTTTGCTCTTCGTTACCATAATACAGAATGGGGAGGGTTCCAATTCCGGTGTGGGCCGAGAAAGCAACAGCAAAACTGTAGCCTTTGCCCATTTCTTCGGTGGTGAGCATGGATGTAACAAAATTCTGTCCAAAACCTTCGTATTCTTCAGGAACTGAAATGCCCAGAAGGCCCAGTTCACCGGCTTGTTTCATAAGTTTTGTCAATAAAGCACGGTCATGTTTTTCCAGTTGATCCATTTGTGGATTCACCACAGTTTCGGTGAATTCGCGGCAGCTTTGTGCCATGAGTCTTTGTTCTTCGTTGAATTCTTCAGGAATAAAAATATCCTGTGCCTGAGTTTCCTTAATGAGGAATTCTCCGCCTTTTAATATTTGTTTAGTTGCCATTTTTTTTAGCTTTTTTAATTTTTTAATTTCTTTTTCAAGTCATTAAGAAACACGGTTCAATTTACTTTTTCTGAAATCCGCGTTTCTTAATGTCCATGTTTTCATTGTTTTAAAACTTATTTTATAACATCTCAAAAATTCCCGCTGCGCCTTGTCCGGTTCCAATACACATGGTCACCATGCCGTATTTTTTATTCTGCCGTTTCAGCTCATTCAGAATCTGAACAGTGAGTTTGGCACCGGTGGCTCCCAGTGGGTGGCCCAAAGCAATGGCACCACCGTTCACATTGATTTTCGATGTGTCGAGTCCCAATTCTCTGATAACCGCCAGCGACTGTGTAGCAAAAGCCTCGTTGAGCTCGAATAAATCGATGTCTTCCAGCTTCATATTGGCGTGTTTCAGCACTTTGGGAATGGCAGCAATGGGACCAACCCCCATTTTATAGGGCTCAACACCAGCAACCTGATAATCAACCAAGCGGGCTATGGGTTTCAGATCGTATTGTTTGAGAATTTTCTCTGAAACAACCAATACAAAAGCAGCTCCATCCGACATCTGCGATGAGTTTCCGGCAGTGCTGGTTCCATCGGAAGCAAAGGCGGGCTTTAATTGGCCCAGTCCTTCGGCGGTTGTTCCTTTACGTGGGCCTTCGTCCACTTTAAAAATGGTCTCTTTCGATTTGGTTTTTCCGTTTTCGTAGTAATTTTCTTTCACCACGATGGGAACAATCTGATCGTTAAAATAGCCTTGTTCCTGAGCATGAACAGCTTTTGCAACGCTTTTCGCAGCAAATTCGTCCTGATCCTGACGGGTAATGCCATATTCTTTGGCCACCATTTCGCTGGTTAATCCCATGCTTAAATACCATTTGGGATGGTTCATGGCTATGTCGGGATTGGGTACCTGACGCCAGCCGCCCATGGAAATCATGGACATGGTTTCGGCTCCCCCGGCAATGATGATATCGGCCAGTCCGGCAGAGATTTTTGCCGAAGCAATGGCAATGGATTCCAGACCCGAAGCGCAATAGCGATTGGTGGTTGAGCCAGGAACTTCAACGGTATCGAGGCTTAAAAGCGAAATCATTCTCCCCATATTAAAACCGGTTTCGGCTTCGGGGAAGGCATTTCCCACCACCACATCGTCTATCAAGGACTTGTCGATTTGTGGAAAATTGTTCATTAAATGTCTGATTACTTGTGCAGCAATATCATCGGGGCGCATGAAGCGCAAGCTTCCACGGGGTGCTTTGCCAATGGCCGAACGATATCCTCCTACTATATATGCATTCATTTTTTCTTCTTTTTAAAGTTAATTATGCGGTTAATTTCTCAGAATTTTGCCTTTGGTGATGAGGCTTTGGATGCGTTCGAGTGTTTTTCGTTGCATGGTTAGCTCCAAAAATGCCCTGCGTTCCAGATCGAGCAAATACTGCTCAGAAACTTCGGTGAGGGGTGAAGAAATTGCTCCACCAGCCATCACGTAGCCTAATTTTTCAGCAATAAGCTTGTCGTGTTCCGACATATAGTTTCCGGTTGTAAACCCGTCGGCGCCCACGTAAACCATACCAAGAGCTTCGCGGCCAAGAACTTTGATATCGTGGCGGGGTGCTGGTTGGGTATAGCCTTTTTCTACCATGAGCAAGGCAGCTTTTTTGGCAAAGGCCAGATGATGGGCTCTACTCACCACTACTTCGTCAATTCCCGGACGCAAATAACCCAAATCGAAGGCTTCGTAGGCCGATGTTGAAACTTTGGCCTGACCTATGCTTAAGTATCTGTTTAGGAATGCATTGGTGCGGATGTCGCCTTCTTTCAGCTCGTCGCCCAGGCGTAAAGCAAATTCTTTGGTACCACCGCCACCGGGGATAAGTCCAACGCCAAATTCTACCAGACCCATGTATAACTCTGCATGAGCCACCACTTTATCGGTATGCATACACATCTCACAACCACCGCCCAGAGCCATTCCATGGGGAGCAGCTACAACAGGAATGCTCGAATAACGCATACGCATCATGGTTTTTTGGAACCATTGCACGGCCATATCCAATTCTTCGTATTCTTGTTCAATGGCCAGCATATAAATCATGCCCACATTGGCACCTGCCGAAAAATGTTCGCCTTCGTTGGAAATGATAAGTGCCTGATAATCGGCTTCTGCCATATCCAAAGCCATATTCAATCCTTCTAAAACGCCTTGTCCAATGGTATTCATTTTGGTATGGACTTCGATATTGATAACGCCATCGCCCAAATCGAAAATGGTGGTATCGTTGTTTTCCCAAAGCACGTTGGAATGACGAAGCACCTCAAGAGATAGTTTTCCGGTTTGTCCAGGAATCTCTTTATAGGAGCGCGTTGGGATATCGTAGCAATATTTAATGCCGTTTTTCACTTCATAAAAATTAGTGATATCAGCATGAAGCATGTCGTAAACCCAATCCGCTGGTTTTTTCCCGGCTGCTTCCATATTCAAAACCGTTTGGGGAACATCCACCGAATCCCAGGTTTGGAAGGGGCCTAATTTCCAGCCAAATCCTGCATTTAAAGCATCGTCAACCTTGTAAATATCTTCTGTTATTTCGGGGATTCTGTTTGACACAAACTGGAACAAGCTGTAAAACGATTTGCGGTAAAATTCCCCAGCTCTGCCTTTGTCGCTCAGGAGTATGGGCATTCGTTTTTTAACATCGTCAATAGCTTTGGTTTTTTCGAAAACACTGAAATTGGGCTTGTCATTTTCTTCGTATTCCAAAGTTTCTAAGTTGAGCGATTTGAAAACTTTTTTGCCATCAATCACTTCTTTTTTAAAGAACCCCTGCTTGGTTTTTGAGCCTAACCATTTGTTTTCGAGCATCTTTTGTAGATAATCGGGGATTGCAAACAGGTGATTGGCTTCGTCGTTGGTTGAGTTTTTGATGCCATTGGCCACATGAACCAAAGTATCGAGACCCACTACATCGGCAGTGCGGAAGGTGGCCGACTTGGCCCGACCAATAATAGGTCCGGTGAGCTTGTCGATTTCCGGAATATTTAAACCCAATGTTTTATAGTTGTTGAACAACTCCATAATAGAGAAAGTTCCCACACGATTGGCAATAAAAGCGGGTGTATCTTTCGCCAGAACTGCAGTTTTTCCCAGATATTTTTCGGCGTAATCGCTTAGAAAACAGAGTACATCTTTGCAGGTTTTGCTTGTAGGAATGATTTCGAAAAGCTGAAGATAGCGGGGAGGATTAAAAAAGTGAGTACCGCAAAAATGTTTTTGAAAATCTTCGCTGCGGCCTTCGATCATAGCTTCCACAGAAATACCTGAAGTATTTGTGGTGACAAGAGTTCCGGGTTTGCGTAGCTTGTCGACTTTCTCAAAAACCATTTTCTTGATATCGAGACGTTCAACCACCACTTCTATAATCCAGTCGTAGTCTTTAATCTTAGCCAAATCATCGTCGAAATTACCTGTGGTGATTTTTTTGGCAAAGCTCTGCCTGTAAATGGGCGATGGTTTCGATTTGAGAGCAGCCGTCAGCGAATCGTTCACAATTCGGTTTCTAACCACTGTACTCTCAAGAGTTAAGCCCTTTGCTTTCTCTTGTTCTGTCAGCTCTTTTGGCACTATGTCTATGAGCAAGACTTCGGTACCAATGTTTGCGAAATGACAGGCAATTCCAGAACCCATAACTCCAGATCCCAAAACCGCTACTTTTTTAATTCTTCGCTTCATTATCTTTTTGTTTATAAATGTTTTAATATGTTAAAAATCAACTATTTATTCCTTTTATTTAATTCAAAATCTATTTGCTGTTTAATAACTTCCGTTACCTTATTATAGGTTGTCAGTTCATCGTCAGATATATTTTTAATCACGTTTTCGTTAAAGCTGACCACCATTGATTTGATGGATTTGCGAAGTCCAACGCCTTTCTCGGTGAGAAAAATGCGGGTGATTCTTCTGTCCATTTGGTCAGCTTCGCGGAATACCAAACCATTCGATTCCATCGATTTGAGCAATCTGCTTAAACTTGAGCTTCCCATGCCCATGATGGGGCCAATGCTGGTGGCGGGAATGCCTTCTTTGGGGATTATCATCAGGGTATAACCCATGCCCTGAGTCACTCCATATTCCTGCACCAGAAAATTGTACATTCTCATCATGGAGAACAGGGTGCTGCGTATCTGAAAGTCCAAAGTTTCTCTTATATTCATAGGGGTTGAGTATTATGCATGCATGGCAAATATAAATAAAAAATACGCTGCATGCAAAGTATTTTCACATTTTTTAATTGCTAATTTGTTAACAATAATATTGATAGGGGTTGGCTGTTATTGATAAGTTAATTTTGAATCAACAGATTGTGTATTTTTATACATTTCCGCAGTCAAATTATTGAGGAAATTGTCTTGTTTTTTTGATAAAAATTCAAAGATTATTAAGCTAATTCCATTCATTGCTTTCGTTAAAAATAAATTTATGAAGATTCCTGAGTTTTATAATGAAGTTGAAACCATTGTGTTGAAAGATGCTCTTTCAGATTTTACGGGGGCTTTTGACAACGGCATCATCGCGTACAGCTATCTGGATATGGTAAAATTGGCCGGACATAGTTGCCCCACTGTGGCCGGAGCTTACTTAATATGCCGGACAGCTCTTAAACATCTGTACCCCGATTCAAT
Source organism: Draconibacterium orientale (assembly GCA_020718205.1). Classification (GTDB taxonomy): domain Bacteria; phylum Bacteroidota; class Bacteroidia; order Bacteroidales; family UBA12170; genus UBA12170. Next base: position 14,463 of record DYSN01000017.1, on the reverse strand, counting down.
GGCTCAAAGGGGAGAAATAGCCATTGAGTTTAAAAACGATGCGGAAGATGGAGCAACAGGAGTGGTGTCAAATCTGTTTTCTTTAATAACGGGAGCTACTGAGAAAAGCGGTTTCAAAGGCTTAAATGGTCAGTTTGTCCGCCATTCGCTGATGCGTTATAATGCTTCAATTTCAGGCGATTACAGGTTTACCCGAAAGGACACAGGACAATCTGCGGAATTGGTTTATAATCCAATTCCCCCATCAGCTCAGCTTAAGGAGCTCATGCAGAAATGCTTAACCCAAAGTGCAACTTTTGATGAAACCAAATTATTCAAAGATTTGTGGCAGGAAAGAGTTCGAATGATTCTTCAAAGCGAAGCAGAGGTCATCAGGGTTTTATAGCATCTCCATTCCAAAGTGGATAAGCCTTTTAATATCAGCGGAATAGGGGAAACATGTTAGATGTTCATTTATTAAGGCACCCAATTCATTATTAATTCCAACGAATTCCAAAGCTTCGAGCAAGAGCAGCCATTCTTGTGGATATTCCGCTATTATTGATTTGATAAAGGCTTCGGTTTCTATGCTTAAAGGGTTGTTTTTCAGTGCTCTTACTTTATCGTAAGCATCGAAAAGACGTTTTTCTTCAGCAGAATAATCGATTCGGTGGGTAATTTCGGCTGGGGGAGATATTTTAAGTCCATATCTTTCGGCATCTGCAACGCCTGCATAAACCGAGATTACTTCCTCGCCAATGGCCATATCGTAGGTTCCCCAATCGGGATGAAACAGCGTTGTATCCTGATAGGTAACAGTACAATCTGTGAAGCTGAGTAAAATCAGATTTCCGTCTTTATGCAGCACATTATGAAGAACTCCTTTTATTTGAACTCCGCTTTGAAATTCGAATTCGGATTTTTTTCCTTCAATAATGCACAATTTTGCCAAATCGGCAGTGCTGTGCATGCGCATGGGTTTTCCGGCTCCTTTTACGCGTCCCACGGGAGTTCCATATCCGTGAGCATGAGTTTCGGGGCCATGACCACTGAGCATTTTATCGCCAAAACAAAGCATCGATGGGCCGATGAACCGGATATAAGCTATATGCGAGCCTGAGCTTATCACTTTATCTAAAACCCCGCATATCTGAATGCCACTTTTTAATACAGCTGTGGCTGGATTTTTTGATTCAATGGCTTTAATCAGGCCATGAATTCCCCCAATTTTTAAGGACATTTGAGAGGCAAATTCATCCAGAACATCGTGTAAAAACTTAAAATTCGGAGTAACAAACAGTTGGGGTTGTGGCTTGGTGATGTCGAAACTATAGTCCCGGGCATCGATGGAATATTCCAATTTCTTAACCTGGTCGCTCAAAGCCCAAACGCTCTCGCCAATGGATGAGAGTAGGCCGGCACCATATATTTTCGGATTCGCAATATCGCCAATAAGTCCATATTCAACTGTCCACCAATGAAGGTTCCTAATCAGAGACATTTCCGAAGGAATGGCTGGGTTTTTCTCCGGTAATTCAATTTTATGCTCTGCTTCTTTAATGTCAGCCACTGCACTGTTGGGATCGGCTTTGAGAATAGACAAATGCCGAATGGCTTCATATAGCTCATAATCATAGGCACTGCTAAACGCTTTTGAGCCAATTTCTCCAAATTTGATTAAGTATTGGGCGTATTCTTCATCAGCAATAATGGGGGCATGTCCGGCGGCTTCGTGAATAATATCGGGTGCGGGGGTATATTCTATCTGATTCACTGCCCGAATATCGGCGGCAATAACCAAAACCTTATGCATTTGAAATTCCATAAACGAAGCAGGCGGAATAAACCCATCCACACAAACAGCTCCCCAACCTATCTTCTTCAGAATCTCATTCATGCTTTGAACCGATGGGATATAATTGATGCTGATACCAGTTCTGTTGAGTCCTTCCAAATAGCTCGAATGGGCCACATTTGTTAAATATTTTAGATTTCTTCGCATCACATAGCACCAAACAGCATGATCACGACCCGTATAATGTTCATAATTCTGATCAATAATGAAATCCTTAAGATGTTTTGGGAGTCTTGTCACCGCTGGGTTATGTGTTATCATAAACATAATTTATTCTTAGCGTAAAATTAAATATTTTCGATTATGTCCATGTTTTTCGTTGCCTGCCCTATTGTAATTAGCAAAAGATTAACACCAAATGGCATATAAAATCTTAAAGCAGGTTAATTTTTTTTGCTGAAATTATAAATATAATATCTTTGAAAAATATCTGTTATTTTTAGATATGATGAAATAAAACGGTGGTTAAATTTAAAAGAAATAGAATGAAAAAATTATTATTTTTATCAACAGTTGTTCTTGCAATTATCTTAGCATCATGTAATTGCAACAATAGCATCAAAAAACCCGAAGTTGTGAAAGCAAAGCAAATTCCCCTTGAAGATTTTTTCAAAAATCCTGAAAAATCAGGTTACCAAATCTCACCCAATGGTGATTATTATTCCTATATGTCTCCTTATCAAAACAGGATGAATGTTTTTATCCAAAAAAGAGGAGAATCGCAAGCCATTCAGATAACTTTTGAAACTGCACGCGATATTGCAGGCTATTTCTGGCCAAACAATAATCAGATTGCCTATTTAAAAGACTCTGGTGGTGATGAGAATTTTAAATTGTTTGGTGTGAATATAGATGGTTCAAATCCAATTGCCTACACCGATTTTGAAGGAGTTAGAACTCAAATTATCGACGATTTGCCCGATCAGCCGGAGTTTGTCATTATTGGTTTGAATAAAAGAAATCCTCAGGCATTCGATCCATATCGTCTGAACCTTACTACCGGTGAAATGGAAATGCTGGCCGAGAACCCCGGAAATATTCAGGGTTGGCTTTTTGACCACGATGGTAAACTTAGAATTGCTACCGCCATTGCCGATGGAATCAATCAGGCTATTTTATACCGCCCCACCGAAGCCGATGAATGGAAAACCATTTTAACCACCAATTTTAAAGAAGGATTTAGTCCGCAGTTCTTTACTTTCGACAATAAAAAAATCATTGGTACTTCGAATTTTGGCCGCGATAAATCAGTGGTTGTTACCTTCGATCCTGAAACAGCACTTGAAACCGAAGTTCTTTACAAAAACGATGACTACGATGTGGATTATGTGAGTTATTCGCATAAACGTAAAGTGATTACTGCCGCCTCTTACATTGGCTGGAAACGCGAAAGATTCTTCTTCGACAGCATTGCTCAGCAACGTTTTAATAACATCCAGAAACACCTTCCCGGTTACGAAATTTCGATATCAGCAAGCAACATCGATGAAAATATTCACATTGTGAGAACCTATAGCGATAAATCGCTGGGGGCTTATTATATCTACGATTCCGACAATAACAGCATTGAAAAGATTGTGGAAGTGAGCCCATGGCTCGACGAGAATGAAATGGCCAATCAGCTTCCGGTCAGTTACAATTCGAGAGATGGTCTTAAAATTCATGGTTATCTGACCCTTCCCAAAGGATATGATATGGAAAATGCCAAAGACCTTCCGGTGGTTATCAATCCACATGGTGGTCCCTGGGCTCGCGATAGCTGGGGATTTAATCCCGAAATTCAATTCTTAGCCAATAGGGGATATGCAGTTTTGCAAATGAATTTCAGAGGATCCACAGGTTATGGTCGTCAATTCTGGGAAGCTTCGTTTAAGAAATGGGGCCGCGAAATGCAGGACGACATCACCGATGGAACCAAATGGCTCATCGAAAAAGGAATAGCCGACCCCGAAAAGATTGCCATTTACGGCGGAAGCTATGGTGGATATGCCACACTCATGGGACTGGTTAAAGAACCTGAATTGTATGCTGCCGGCGTTGATTATGTGGGTGTTTCGAATATGTTCACCTTCATGCAAACCATTCCTCCTTACTGGAAACCCATGATGGACATGATGTTTGAAATGGTGGGCGATCCTGTAAAAGATAGTTTGATGCTTCGCGAAGTTTCACCAGTTTATCAGGTAGATAAAATTGTAGCTCCCTTGTTTATAGCTCAGGGTGCCAACGACCCAAGGGTTAACAAAGCCGAATCGGATCAAATAGTTGAAGCCATGAAACAAAAAGGCGTTACCGTTGAATATTTGGTAAAAGACAACGAAGGTCATGGTTTCCACAACGAGGAAAACCGCTTCGAATTTTACAGAGCAATGGAGGCTTTCTTAAATAAAGAACTCAATAAATAATCAGATTTATACGAATGCCGAAGCCGCAGATTTTTTAAAAAGAGTCTGCGGCTTTTTATTTTTAGAATCCACAGAAAAAGGAAAACATATTAAATTACATTTTCTATTTTTGCGCCCATGGAAGAAATGATATTAATACTAGATTTTGGTTCTCAGTATACCCAACTTATAGCCCGAAGAATCAGAGAGTTAAATGTTTATTGCGAGATTCATCCCTTCAATAAAATACCTGAGTTGGGATCTCAGGTCAAAGGTGTAATTCTATCGGGCAGCCCTTTTTCGGTGCGCGATGAACAAGCTCCAAACCCGGATTTGGCTCCAATCAGAAATATATTTCCCCTGTTGGGCGTTTGCTATGGTGCTCAGCTACTGGCTCAGTCGAATGGTGGAAATGTGATGCCGTCGAAAATCAGGGAGTATGGCCGCGCCAACTTGTCGTATCTCGACAGTTCAAACGAGCTGGTAACGGGCATGACCATGGGAAGCCAGGTTTGGATGTCGCATGGCGATACCATTTCCAATCTGCCCGATGGATTCGAAATTATAGCTTCCACACACGATGTGCAGGTTGGGGGTTTTCATATAAAAGGCGAGAAAACCTATGGCATTCAGTTTCATCCCGAAGTATATCACTCGGTGGAGGGAATCAAACTTCTCGAAAACTTCATTGTAAATATCTGTGGCCTGTCGCAAAGCCGGACTCCCGATTCTTTTGTGGATACCACAGTGGCCGAATTGCAACAAACCCTTGGCAACGATAAAGTGGTTCTGGGGCTTTCGGGCGGCGTGGATTCGAGTGTAGCGGCACTGCTGCTCCATAAGGCCATTGGCAAAAATCTCCATTGCATTTTTGTGGACAATGGTTTATTGAGAAAAAATGAATTTGGCGAAGTTTTGGCTTCCTATAAAGATATGGGTCTGAATGTGAAGGGAGTAGACGCCTCACAAAAATTTTATGATGCGTTAAAAGGCATCACCGATCCCGAAGGCAAACGTAAAGCCATTGGCAAAACCTTTATCGATGTTTTCGACGACGAAGCACACAAGATTCAGGATGTGGTTTGGTTGGCTCAGGGGACTATTTATCCCGATGTCATAGAGTCGGTGAGTGTGAATGGCCCTTCGGCAACCATCAAATCGCACCACAATGTGGGCGGGCTTCCCGATTATATGAAACTCAAAATCGTAGAACCCCTAAAAACCCTTTTTAAGGATGAAGTGCGACGGGTTGGTCGCGCCATGGACATGAAAACTGAGCTCTTGCAGCGTCATCCATTTCCTGGCCCTGGTCTGGGAATCAGAATCTTAGGCGATATTACCCCCGAAAAAGTCTCCATTCTTCAGGATGTAGATTATATTTTTATTCAGGGATTGAAAAGCCACGACTTGTACGACAAGGTTTGGCAGGCCGGAGCCATTCTCACGCCCATTCAATCGGTGGGCGTTATGGGCGACGAAAGAACCTACGAAAATGTGGTGGCTCTAAGAGCAGTCGGTTCCACCGATGGCATGACCGCCGACTGGTCGCATCTTCCTTATGAATTCTTAGCTAAAATTTCGAACGAAATCATCAATAAAGTGAAGGGGGTAAATCGCGTGGTTTACGATATTAGTTCAAAACCACCCGCAACCATTGAATGGGAATAGTATTTCTATAGCCCCTTGATGATTTTCTTTATTGAATAACTGCCCGATTTGTTCCTGGTTTTGATGAAGTAAAGTCCGCTACTCAATCTTTGCGTATCCAATTCAATGCTTCCTTCGGGTATCTCACCCATGGAAATGATTGTTTTTCCTGTTAAATCGATGATTTGCAATGATTTTAGCTTTTGAAAGGTGGTAATTGATAATTGCTCCCCAAACGGATTATTTAGAATTTTAACATCGGAACCATCCAATTCTTCTATGCCAACCCAATTGGGCGTATTCATGACATAAGTCATTATATCTCCCTGCTCATAAAGTCCGGTTTCGTAAATATAGTATTTCACCACTCCCGCACCTGCAACTCCCATGGGATTGATGGTAATTCTGATATAACTGTTGATATCGTCGTATAGGGGCGACATTTCTCCGTTTTCGGGAAGTGAACCCCAGCAGCCATGATTATCGCAATAGGCAACAGACCAGTTAGTTGGCAATGAATTTTCCAGGAGTTCATACTCAAGATGCAGCGTATCAATGGCTTCATTTCGAATGATATCAATGGTGAGGTCAGAAAAATCGTCCAATGAAATGGTTTTAACCAACGAGTCGTTGGGTTGAAAGCTGAAGTTTTGAGCCTGAGTGAAGAGAACAAGGGAAAACAATAAGGCTGTAAAAATGTTTCTCATAGGATGGTTGTTGAAAAAGATTATTAAGATGGATTCAGAGCCTAAAACAACAGAAAAACGAAATGCCAGAATCGAATTAACAGGTATTTAACCAAAAAAGCAAGGTCTTTGCAGAGCCTGGCTTTTTTGAAAATAGAATTTTCTATTGATATTTTTTAATGGCTCTTACAAAGCTCATAAATACAGGATGTGGTGTGGCAACGGTGCTTTTATATTCCGGGTGAAACTGAACGCCCACAAAATAGGGATGATCTTTAACTTCCACAATTTCAATCAAATCGTCCTTGGTATTGATACCTGTGGGAACCATTCCGGCTTCGGTAAAACGGCTTAAATAGTCGTTATTAAATTCATAGCGGTGGCGATGGCGCTCGGTAATTTGTTCTTTACCATAAGCATCGTAAGCCAGCGTATCTTTTAATATTTCGCAGGGATAGGCTCCAAGTCGCATGGTTCCACCCAATCCCGAAATCTTTTTCTGATTTTCCATGATATCAATCACAGGGAAAGGAGTATTGGGGCGGAATTCGGTGGAATGGGCATCTTTCAGATTGAGCACATTGCGGGCAAATTCTATCACGGCGCATTGCATTCCGAGGCAAATACCCAGGAAAGGAATTTTGTTTTCGCGGGCAAAGCGCACGGCCACTATTTTGCCTTCGATGCCTCGTTCGCCAAAACCAGGAGCCACCAGTATCCCCTTGTATTTCCCAAGCATATCGGCCACATTTTGGTCGTTAATTTGCTCACTATGAACCATATTCACTACAATTTTCGCCTGATTCTGAGCCCCTGCATGAACAAACGATTCGAGAATGGATTTATAGGCATCCTGTAGTTCCACATATTTACCCACTAAGGCAATTTGAATGGTTTCTATTGGATTTTTTAGTTTGAACAGAAATTCCTCCCATTCTTCAATATTCGCTTCTTTGGTAACTGGAGTTTGGGTGAGTTTAAGTACTTCGGAATCCAGCATTTCGTTGCGCATGAGAATAGGCACATCGTAAATACTTTTGGCATCGATGGATTCAACGACACTGCTTGGCAGAACATTGCAAAAGCGGGCAATTTTATCGCGGATATTGTCGTTGAGATGATGTTCGGTGCGGCATACAATGATGTCGGGTTGAACTCCCTGTTCCAGCAACATTTTCACCGAGTGCTGGGTGGGTTTGGTTTTGAGCTCGCCGGCTGCAGCCAGATAGGGTACCAGCGTTAAATGAACCACTAAGCAATCGGAGCCCATTTCCCATTTCAGCTGACGAACAGATTCTATATAAGGCAGCGATTCAATATCGCCTACTGTTCCGCCGATTTCAGTAATCACAAAATCGTAGTTGTGTTTTTTGCCAATGAGCTTGATGCGGTATTTGATTTCGTCGGTGATATGTGGAATCACCTGAACGGTTGAGCCCAGATAGTCGCCGCGACGTTCCTTATCAATCACTGTCTGATAAATTCTTCCGGTGGTTACATTATTGGCCTGGCTGGTGGGCTCGTTGAGAAAACGCTCATAATGACCCAAATCGAGATCGGTTTCGGCGCCATCTTCGGTTACAAAACACTCACCATGCTCATAGGGATTCAGGGTTCCCGGGTCAATATTGATATAGGGATCGAATTTCTGAATTCCGACCTTAAATCCTCTGGCTTGAAGTAGTTTGGCTAATGATGCGGATATAATTCCTTTTCCTAAGGAAGAGGTAACACCGCCGGTTACAAATATGAATTTTGTTTTTGCTGACATCCTTACTTATAGATTATAAATAAGTGTACAAAGAAACAAATAAAAAGCCGGACTTTTGAAAAACTCTGCTTAAATCTTTTAAAAAGTTATCAATAATTGTTGCTAAAACCAAAGGGAGAAATTCCAACTCCGAAAAATGTATAATTTTGCGCCATGTCAATCACCAAGGAAATCAAGAATCTCTTAAAATCAGAATTTTCGGAGTTCGATCAAGTGTTCAAAAGCGCCCTGAATTCTGATGTGGCTTTGCTCGATATCATTTTAAAATATCTTCATCAGCAAAAAGGAAAGCAAATCAGACCCATGTTTGTTATGCTTTCGGCTCAAATAAGCGGGGGAATTCAACCGGCCACTTATCGGGCTGCATCGCTCATAGAGCTTTTGCACACGGCTACTTTGGTTCACGACGATGTGGTGGACGACTCCAACGAACGTCGTGGTTTTTTTTCGCTCAATGCCCTGTGGAAGAATAAGATTGCTGTGTTGGCTGGCGATTTTCTCCTTTCCAAAGGTTTGCTTCTCAGCATGAAGCACAAGGATTATGAGTTGCTCGAAATTGTTTCGGAAGCCACCCGCGAAATGAGCGAAGGGGAGCTCCTGCAAATTGAGAAAGCCCGCCGCCTCGATATTACCGAAGAAATCTATTTCGAGATTATCCGCAAGAAAACAGCGTCGCTCATTGCCAGCTGTTGTGCCGTTGGCGCGGCTTCGGCCGGTGCTTCTAAGGAAGCTGTGGAGAATATGCGCTTGTTTGGCGAAAAAGTAGGGCTCGCCTTTCAGATAAAAGACGATTTGCTCGATTTTAAAAAAGCGGGGGATATTGGCAAGCCTATGGGCATCGATTTAAAAGAGCAAAAGCTCACGCTTCCGGTTATTTATATGCTTAGGAATATGAGATGGATTGAAAAACGAAAAGTGATCACAATCATTAAAAACCACAGCACCAATCCCGAAAAGGTGAACCAAATCATCAATCTGGTGCACCTAAGTGGGGGAATTGATTACGCGGCAGAGCAAATGAAACGGCTGCTTGACGAGTCGCTTGATTTATTGAAAAATTTCCCCGATTCTGTCTATAAAAAAGCCCTGATCGATTTGGTAGATTATTCCATCAGTCGTGATAAATAGCCTGATTATCAGTATATTTATATATAGAAAAAGACGGAGATAAAGTGGGCAATACTTCCCAAAAGCACAAATACATGAAATATGGCGTGGTTATAGGGCAGCCGGTTCAGTAAATAAAACACCGCGCCAATACTATAGCTGATTCCGCCCAGGGTAAGCCAAAAAAGCCCATCTGCCGACAGATTCTGAATGAGCGGTTTCACTGCGATCACAATGAGCCATCCCATGAGCACATAAATCAAGGTGGAGATTTTGTTGTAGCGGCCCGTGAAAAACAGTTTCAGAATAGCACCAGCAATGGCAAGACCCCAGATAACCCCAAATATCGACCAGCCCCAGGGCCCGCGCAAAGTAACCAAAACAAAGGGGGTGTAAGTGCCTGCAATCAGGAAAAAAATACTCACATGATCGAAAACATTGAGCCTGAGACGAATTTCCTTTTTGCGTGAGGCATGAAATAGGGTGGATGCCAGATACAGCATCACCAGGGTGGAGCCATAAATGCTATAACTCACTATATGCCAAACTGTTTCGTTCAGGCTGGCAAAAACAATGAGCAACACTAAGGCTGGAATACTTAAAATAAGCCCCAGACCATGGGTCAATACATTCCAGAATTCTTCGGTTCTGCTATAATCTCTTGCTTTAACTTTCATATTTTTTGTGCTATTTTTTGGTTGGTAAAATGGATGCATTTGTATTACAAGAGTTTCTTCAAAATACTGAGCTTGAATTTATTATAGGGAGCATATTTCACAAAAGGTTCAAACCAGTTTGGCTTTTCGATAATGCTCTTTTGGTGGCTGAAAGCGGCAAAACCATATTCTCCGTGGTAGTTTCCGGTGCCTGAATTTCCAACACCGCCAAAGGGCAAATTGGGGTTGGCCAAATGCATGATGGTCTCGTTGAGAGCACCACCACCAAACGATACTTCCGAAAACACCCTATCGCGGATTTTTTTGCTGCTTGTGAATAAATAGAGTGCTAAGGGTTTGGGTTGCGCTTTTATTTGAGCAATGGCCTCATCTAAATTCTCCCAGGTGAGAATGGGTAAAATAGGGCCAAATATCTCTTCTTTCATCACCGCATCGTTCCAGTCAACCTGATGCATGAGGGTAGGGGAAATGTATAAATCGGTGGCATCGGTTTTGCCGCCAAAAAGAATTTTGGCAGGATCCATCAATGCAGTTAAACGCTGAAAATGACGGGGATTGATAATGCGGACGAAGGCTTCGCTCTTTTGGGGGTCGTTGCCATGAATTTTCTCTATTTGCTTTTTAATCTCGTCAACCAACTGACTTTTAATCGATTTCTCCGCTAAAATATAATCGGGAGCCACACAGGTTTGACCTCCATTCAGGAATTTCCCCCAAACCAGTCTTTTGGCCGTCATTTTAATATCAGCATTCTGGGTAACAATAGCCGGACTTTTTCCACCCAATTCCAGAACCACCGGAGTTAGATGTTCTGCGGCTGCTTTCATAATGATTTTACCCACATTGGAGCTTCCGGTATAGAAGATTTTATCAAATTTGAGTTTGAGCAGTTCAGTGGTTTCCTCAACACCGCCATCAATCACATGAAAATATTCGGTGGCAAAATGGCTGTTGATGAGTTCGGCCATCAGTTTGCCGGTATTCATGGCCAGCTCGCTGGGTTTCACGATTACGGTGTTTCCCGCCGCCAAAGCCGAAATAGCAGGATGAAGGCTCAGCAGATAAGGATAGTTCCAGGCGCCAATAATCAGCGTATTGCCAAGGGGTTCCGGAATAATATAGCTGCTACCGGGGAGATTGGCCAAATTGGTTCCAACATATTTTTTCTCGCTCCAATAGGCTACTTTTTTAATGGAATGTTTCAGCTCACCATAAAGCAGACTTAACTCGGTGGCAAAATTCTCGAATGCCGATTTTTTAAAATCCTTATAAATGGCTTCGTCCAAACGGGCTTCGTTTTTCTGAAGGATGCTCAGGAAAAGCTTGAGCTGATTTTTGCGGAATTGAATGTCTTTGGTGGCATTGGAATTGAAAAAACGCTGTTGTTTTTCAAGGATTTCGCTGTATTGATTCATGTTGTTTAGATTTTAAAGGCGTCGTTCAAAATATTAAAGGCATCGTTTTCGTCAATTTCTTTGGGGTTGGCTATCATGGCGCCATCGTTGAGCGATTGATGGGCAATTTCGTGCAATTGTTCTCTTTTTACCCCCGCTTTCTCCAAATCGTTGGGCATTCCGGTGAGTTGATGGAGCTTTAAATTGAGCTCATGAATCCATTGAATCACCTTCAGGGTTTTTTGTTCATTGGTTTCATTGTGGCTGCCATCGGCTTCGGGGAAAATCCAGTTCCAAACGGGAGCGTATCGGTCGGCCATTTGATCGATGTTGTATTTCATCACATGGGGCAGCAGAATGGCCATAGCCATGCCATGATGCACATGCGAAATGGCTCCTACCGTATGCCCGATTCCATGAACCGCACCCACCATGGAGTTGGAAAAAGCAACTCCAGCTGCAGTGCCGGCCAAAGCCAGTCGATAGCGGGCTTCTTTGTCTTGGCCGTTTTTCACGGCTTTCAGAATATTTTCGGCAACGAGTTCAATGGCCACCTGAGCATAACTATCGCTGAAGGGGTTTTTTTGAAGACAAGAAAAAGCTTCGAGCGCGTGGGTAAAGGCATCCATGGCCGTAGCGGCGGTCAAATGTGCCGGGAGCGACACCGTCATTTCCGGATCGAGCACTGTTAGTGCAGGCTGAAGAAATGGCGAGGTAAACAGCATCTTTTCATGAGTTTGGGGATTGGCCACCACGGCCACCAAAGTCACTTCCGAGCCCGTTCCGCTGGTGGTTGGAATCACTATCAAAGGTTTATGGGGTTTGGTTAGTCTGTCGTGCCCTCTCAGATTCAACAGATTGTCTGTACCTTCCGAAATCATAATATTGATCCCTTTGGCCGTATCGATCACGCTTCCTCCGCCTATGGCAATAATTCCATCGCAGCCATTTGATTTGTACAATCGGGTGGCCTCATTCACAATATCGATGCTGCTATCGGGGGGTACTTTATCGAAAACCAGATCGAGCAGCGATTTGGAGTTCCCTAAGGCAGATTTTACCTTGTCGAGCAACCCGAATTTCACAATTCCCTGATCCGTAATCACCAAAGGCTTTTGAACCCCAAGTTTTTGAACTTCCGATGGAAGGGAGCTTAAAGCCTGATTGCCGGCAATAATTTTGGTGGGGTTTTGAAATTCAAAATATTCTGGAATGTATCTCATATCATGTTCATTTTTAGATTCATAAAAACTATTTTACCAGGTAAAAAGCAGTCCGGCGGTATAAACTCTCAACCGACCCATATGCTGCGAAAAACTAAATTTAGGGACACGCTTTAAAACCCTTTTGCTCAGAAAAGGCGGAAAAAGATAAGCCTGAACCGTATTTAAAATTCTGATTAATATCATGCTGTTGGGGATATGGCCAAAAGCCTGAATGCGGTTTTGGGTGAAAGCCTTCGGCACATTGCTCAGGGTGGTAATGATTCTGAAAGCAGTATCGGGCGTTCTGAACTGAACAATCAGGTCGAAATCCTTTGTATCAGCGGGTAAGGATTTCAATGCCCCGTTTTTCTTGATCCAGGCAATGGCTAAGGGGCTATTACTCACCTGAAGTTTAACTTTAAAACCTTCGTTCCAGGCGTCCAGCTCCTTTTTAACATCCTTGTTAAAGTGGCTCACCGAGATGGCAGCCCGCTGAAGGATTACAAAACCCGCCGAAGTGATTAGATTTTTCATCTTAGTTGATTTTATTGTTTTTTTACCAGGCCAAAGAGCAGAATTTCGATGGATTCTTCCAAATGGCTCTTGATTTTCGATGCTTCATAAATTCCGTCTAAAATAGTCATTCCTAACACAATACTCAATAAATACCGTGCAATTTTTTTTGAATCGGTTTCGACGGTCAATCGGTTTTTCGATTGCTCCTGCTCAATCAGCTGAGCCAGGTAGTAACCCTTTTTATAGAAGTGCTTGTTGATTCTGTATTGAATCTGTGGATGTAGGGTGGCCGACTGAAAAAGAAACCGGAAATAGGGGAGAAGGTCCTTGCGCTGAGTGAGTTGAAGGAGCTCTTCGTAGGGAGTGATAAAGGTGAGAACAAAGTCTTTAATTTTATCTTCGAAACTCATATCCGAAGCGTATGAGAATTGAAACTGACTAAAATAATTGAAGAAGAATCGGTCTAAAACCTGAAGGTATAAATCGTCTTTACTTTGAAAGTGATGGTAGAAAGCCCCTTTGGAAATGCCGCAGTGGTCAATAATGCGGTTCACAGAAACTTCCTTAAAGCCATCCTGCAGAAAAAGCTGAAATGCCGTTGTAATAATAGATTCTTTTGTATTCATGGAGCAAAAATAGTCCATAAACCGACCGGTTGGTTTGTTTTAGGTAAATTTAACAGGTTGGACAGTGAAGAGCGTGCTTCCTGCGGTGATTTTTTAATTTGGTGCGGTGAAATTTAAGGAAGACGTACATATTTGATAGGCCATAATTAATTCTATAAATCAAAATAATTTATTAGGGTTATGCATATGTTTTTTTCAATAATTTTATGACTTAATTATTATCTCCCTTTGCCGAATGATATTGATTATATTTTCGAAATACAAACGATGCAATAATAATTCATAAACAAGTTAAAACGAAATAACTTTGCAGCTAAATTCCCAATGCCGGTAGAAGGCTATTATATGAGTGCAAGTTGTTTCCTTGCCAAAAAGTGTCAAGTTTCACAAGGTTGTTATTTTTTGTCACGGATATCATAGTGATAAATTTTTAATCTGTTTTGTTCCGGTTTTTGGACCGATGTTGTTGCTTTCATATTGTCAATATGATTTTCGATTATTCCACAAAAAATAAGCGCTTTAGGCACTCTAAAATAATAGAATAAGACTCTTCATGACATCAAAAAATCCCCAACCCACTGCGGATTAAGGATTTATAATTGCTTGAGATAATATA
>DYSN01000016.1:20351-47478 GCA_020718205.1 Draconibacterium orientale | reverse complement strand
TTTGGAAAAAAAGGTTGAATAAAACTTAAAACGCCCCGAAAAGGGCGTTTTGTATTTAATGAAGGATCTTAAAAATAAGCTCTCTCAAAACCTCTCCCTGCGTGGTAGAACCGGTAGCCCCAACTCCCTTGGCTTTTAAATCGGCATCTTTAAGATAACCAATAATGTGGTATAGTTTCATGGGCGTGTAATTTCGGGCACATTGAGCATGCCTTGAAACCAGAAAAGGAAGAATACCCAGCTTGGCCGCCACATTTTGCTGGTCGTTTTTATTTTCTATCTGATGATAAACCAGCGACTTGTAAAAAAAACTATGCAGTACGGGAAGGATACCATGGATGGAGTGGTTCTTTTCATCCGCAATAAAATACTGAATAATCCGGTTGGCCATAAACACATTCTTTTCGGCCAAAGCATCGTTCAGCGAAAAAACATTATAATCTTTACTGATTCCGGTATTTGCTTCAATAATTTCGGGGGTTATAAGTGCCCCTTTTTTCAGGTTAATGGTTAGTTTTTGAAGCTCATTACTTATTTTACTCAAATCGTTCCCCAAATATTCGGCCAGTAATGCGCATTCACGCGGAGAAATCTTGAGCGATCTTTTTTCAATATTATTTTGAATCCACTCGGGTATTTTATTGTCGTAGAGCTTTTTGGAATGATAAGTAACCCCTTTGGCCTTGATGTTTTTATAGACTTTGGTTCTTTTATCGTAATCCTTGTGTTTATAGGCAAAAACCAGAATGGTAGTTTCGGCGGGATTCTCAAAATACTTCTCCATCTCGGCCCACCCTTTAAGGTTTTGGGCTTCTTTAACTATAACTACCTGATAGTTAGCCGACATGGGGTAGCTTCGCACCAAATTGATGAGTGATACCACATTGGTGTCGAGCCCATAAACCACCGTTTGGTTAAATTCGCGCTCCATGGCATCGAGCACATTATCTTCAATAAAACTCGTAATGCTGTCGGTAAAATAGGCCTCTTCGCCCGAAAGCAAATAAACAGGATAATAAATCTTGTTTTGAAGGTCTCTGATGATATTCTCGTAGGATAATTCGGGCATAGGTTTTACATGTCAAATCGCAGATGTCGCACAGAAGTTCCTTTGTTTTTAATTTCCAGCAAAGCTTCTATTCCAATCTGTAAATGGTTTTCAACAAAATTCTGAGTCACGTGTTTGTCGCTTTTGGCGGTTTTAACGCCTTCGGCAATCATGGGCTGGTCGGTAACCAATAATAAAGCTCCGGTGGGTATGCTGTTGTGAAAACCCACTGTAAAAATGGTTGCAGTTTCCATTTCAATGGCCATGGCTCTGGTTTTCCGCAGATATTCCTTAAATTCATCATCGTGTTCCCAAACTCTGCGGTTGGTCGTGTAAACGGTTCCTGTCCAGTAATCGAGCGATTTGCTTCGGATAATACTCGAGAGGGCTCGCTGCAAGCTGAACGCAGGCAGGGCAGGCACTTCCGGTGGAAAATAGTCGTTGCTGGTACCATCGCCACGAATGGCAGCTATGGGTAGAATAAAGTCGCCAAGTTGATTTTTCTTTTTCAATCCGCCGCATTTGCCCAGAAATAAGCAGGCTTTGGGTTCTACGGCACTAATCAAATCCATCACTGTGGCAGCATTGGGGCTTCCCATGCTGAAGTTGATGATGGTAATATCGTTGGCAGTGGCCGATGGCATAGCAAAATCTCTCGAAGTTGCTGTTACGCCATGCATCTCAGCAAATAAATCCACATAATTCTGAAAATTAGTCAGAAGGATGTACTGACCAAACTCGTGGATTTCGAGGCCGGTGTATCTGGTCAACCAATTACTTACAATTTCTTTTTTGGTTTTCATAAAATGAATTTCGCACAAATGTAAAAATTTATAAAATAGCCTTACCCGGCTTTGGTTTTACTTCTCAACATTGCTTTGGCTATATTTACTAAATTTGCTCAAAAAACATGACTCAGAATCTCAATCTTCCGGCCTATGAACCCAGAATATCCAGAAATGGAAACCGTCTGGATATATGGGATTTTCATCGAAATAAATGGGTTTGCCTAACCCCGGAAGAGGAAGTTCGGCAGCATTTTTTAAACTATCTCATTCATTATAAAAATTATCCTCCCGGACTTCTGGCTGTTGAATATGGGCTCAAGGTCAATCATTTATCAAAACGAGCTGATATTGTGCTGTTTAGTAGCTTTGGCCATCCGCTTTTGCTGGTAGAATGCAAAGCACCATCCATAAAAATTTCTCAAAAAACTTTCGACCAAACTGCTCGCTATAACCTCAGTTTAAAAGTGGATTATTTAATTGTAACCAACGGAATCAACCATTTTTGCTGCCAACTCGATTTTGTCAATCAACGCTATATCTTTCTCGAAGAAATACCTGATTATCAGCTAATATTGGACAGTGTTTAATGACAGTCTTCTTTCGCTTATTTCTCTCCTAAACCATGAAAAAATCAGCAACTGGATAGAATCGATAAATCCGGAAATTATTTTCATACCTTGGAATGTCGACAATACTTGTGGGTTTCATATTCCAATTTTTCTGACTATTTTTGGCACCTTTAAACTTAATCATATATGCTTTTTGCCTCCATTGATATTGGCTCCAACGCCGCCAGGCTTCTTTTTGCAAACGCCTATCTTAAGGATGGCAGAATAAATCTCGACAAGGCCTCGCTGATACGAATTCCCACCCGATTGGGCGAGGATGTTTACAAAACCCAGCTCATCAGCAAAGAAAAAATTAAGGATTTTGTAAAAACCATGAAAGCATTCAAGCTTTTAATCGATGTTTACAGGCCGGAGGGCTATCTGGCTTGTGCCACTGCCGCCCTGCGTGAGGCAAAAAACAGCGAGGAGATTGTGAAAAAAGTGAAGGACAGCACCGGAATAAAAATTCAGATTCTCAATGGCGACGAAGAAGCAGAAATTATAAGAAATACCAACCGTCTGATCCTTCCCAGCCCAAAGCCCTACACCATTTTTATTGATGTTGGGGGTGGTAGCACCGAAATTTCGATCGAAAAAAATGGCGAGCTGCTCAAACTCCATTCCTTCGATGTGGGAACGCTCCGTCTGCTGAGCGATAGAGTAGATTCCGGAATCTGGAAGCAAATTACCGATTGGCTCGATGAGTTTAAACCCCATTTCCGCAAGTTTTATTTTGTGGGTACCGGGGGAAATATCAACAGGTTATGTAAACTCTATGGCGAAGATGAAGTGATGGAACTAACCACCGGCAAACTCGACTATGCCTTTAAACAACTCAGCGGTTTGAGCCTCGAAGAAAGAATCTATCAGTTTGGTTTCCGTCCCGACCGTGCCGACGTTATTGTGCCAGCTGCCTTTATCTATCTGTTTATAATGAATTATATGGAGGCCTCCAGTATTTTTGTTCCCCGAAAAGGTCTCTCCGACGGTCTTATCATCAAGCAATATAGTGAGTTACAAAGTAGTAAATTATTAAAAATTATATAATCATGACAGAAATTAAAGCATATATCGAGGCGCACAAAGACCGTTTCCTCGACGAGTTGTTCGGGTTAATCCGAATTCCATCTATCAGCTCACTTGCAGACCACAAACCGCAAATGTACAATGCAGCAGAATATTGGAAAAAGACCTTGCTCGATGCGGGTGCCGATAGAGCAGAAATCTTTGAAACCGATGGAAATCCAGTTACTTATGCCGAAAAAATCATCGATCCGGCTTTGCCCACCGTATTGGTTTATTCGCATATGGATGTGATGCCGGTCGATCCCATAAATCTTTGGGTATCTCATCCATTTGAGCCCGAAATTCGCGATGGTAAAATATTTGCCCGCGGTGCCGACGACGATAAAGGCCAGGGTTTTATGCATGCCAAAGCATTCGAATATCTCGTGGGTAACAACCTGCTGAAAGTGAATGTAAAATTCATGATAGAAGGCGAAGAAGAGATAGGTTCTCCCAATTTACCCAAATGGTGCCGCGAACATAAAGAAATGCTCAAAGCCGATGTAATTCTGGTCTCCGACACCGGAATGATTGACCCTAAAACACCAACAATAACAACCGGTTTGCGGGGTTTGGCCTATTGGCAGGTTGAAGTCACTGGCCCCAACAGAGATTTACACAGCGGTTTATTTGGTGGGGCTGTGGCCAATCCCATCAATATACTTTCCCGCATGATTGCTCAAATGCAGGATGAAAATGGCCGAATCACCATTCCTGGCTTCTACGACGATGTTCTGGAAGTATCAGCCGAAGAAAGAGAGCTTTTGGGTCGTGCTCCCTACAACGAAGAGAATTATAAAAAAGCCATCGATGTGGCCGAACTGGCTGGCGAATTGGGTTATACCACAGGCGAGCGTACAGGCATCAGACCAACTTTCGACGTTTGCGGAATCTGGGGAGGATATACCGGCGAAGGAGCCAAAACGGTTCTCCCGGGAAAAGCCTATGCCAAAATCTCTACCCGACTGGTTCCAAATCAGGATCATAAGAAAATAGAAAAGCTTTTTATTGAGCATTTTCAAAATATTGCACCAAAATCGGTAAAGGTAAAAATTGAATACCTGCATGGTGGTTACGGCTATGTGTGTCCCATCGATTTTGTTGCCTATCAGGCGGCAGATAAAGCTTTGGTTGAAATGTTTGGCAAACGACCCGTTCCATTTCGCAGTGGCGGAAGTATTCCCATCATCAGCGATTTTGAACAAATTCTGGGAATTAAATCCCTGCTCATGGGCTTTGGTCTGGAGTCCGACGCTATTCACTCGCCCAACGAAAATTTTCCACTCGAACAATTCTACCACGGTATTGAAGCCATTGTGGGTTTCTACAAGCATTACGCTGAGTTGGCCCAAGGTTAAAACAAAAAAAAGACCCGACATCAATTCGGGTCTTTTTTTTATCTGGCGATACTAAAAAGCGTACTTGCTAACATCGTCAGCCTGAATTTCGGTATCGCTCAGAATAACCAGGCGTTCCATCACATTTCGGAGCTCCCTCACATTCCCCGACCAGTTGAGCCCCTGGAGAGCTTCCACGGCTGCCGGACTTATTTGCGTCACTTTTTTCCCCTGCGATTCGCAAATCAGTTCAAGAAAATGATTGATAAGCAGCGGAATATCGGTGGGACGCTTTTCTAACGAGGGCACTTCAATCACAATAACGCTGAGCCGGTGGTATAAATCTTCGCGAAAAAATCCCTTTTTTATTTCATCTTTCAGGTTTTTATTGGTGGCTGCAATAACACGTACATCTACTGTTATTTCTTTTTCTCCTCCAACTCTGGTTATCTTATTTTCCTGTAAAGCCCGCAATACCTTTGCCTGGGCCGAAAGGCTCATATCGCCAATTTCGTCGAGGAATAGGGTTCCGCTGTGGGCCAGTTCAAAATCGCCTTTTCGTTGTTTTATGGCGCTTGTAAAACTTCCTTTTTCGTGTCCAAAAAGCTGACTTTCAATTAATTCAGATGGAATGGCGGCGCAATTTACTTCAATAAATGGCATTTTTGCTCTTTCACTTCCTTCGAAAATGGCGCGGGCAACCAATTCCTTGCCGGTTCCGTTTTTACCTGTAATTAATACGCGGGCATTGGTGGGAGCCACTTTTTCTATCATTCGCCTAAGTTGCAGCATGGGTTCCGATTCTCCAATGATGGTATATTGCTGCTGAATTTTTTTGCGGAGCATTTTGGTTTCGGTGACCAGATTTTTTTTATCCAGAGCATTCTTAATGGTTATTAGTAACCGATTTAAATCCAAAGGTTTGGCAATATAGTCAAAGGCTCCTTTTTTAATGGATTCTACTGCCACATCAATGTTCCCATGACCCGAAATCATAATAATGGGGGCTTCTGTAATGCGAATGGCATTTTCCAAAACTTCCATTCCGTCTATCTCGGGCATTTTTATATCGCAGAGTATGGCATCGAAACTGGTCTGCTCCATAAGCAGAAGTCCCTCTTTGCCATCAATAGCCAGCGATACCTGATATTTTTCATATTCCAGAATATCTTTTATGGCGTTTCGGATGCTGCGCTCGTCGTCGATTACTAAAATTTTTGCCATGTTTTTTTAATTAAATTGTTTTAAAATGATTTGAACGGCATTGTTAAATCTATCTTCACCCAATCCGGAAACCTTGAAATATTCAAGATTTCTGCGGTTGAACGATTCTTCGTACAGCTGCATCAGGCGATTTCGGTCATCAGGATTTTCCCGCTGCACATCAGGCTTCCAGGCAAGGTCAATGTCGGGGATCAGTATTAAATCGTAGATTCTTGTTTCCATTTCCTTCAAAATCCAGGGGTCGGTTTTGCCAAATTTCTCGGTGCTCCAGATGTCAAAAACGGTGGGATCGGTATCCACAAAAAGAAATTTATTTGCCGATTGGGCTATCAGGTCCTCCTGAAGAATTTGCTGGAGTGCCATAGTTTTTAAATCGTCGTATACATAATTTCGGTGGAGATTCGATAGGTATTTTCGGGCAAATTCCGGCACAAAACGCGTAGAAAAATAGAGAGCCAAATCAGCGGCAAGTGTTGATTTTCCTGTACTTTCTGGCCCGGTGATTAATATCTTTTTAAGCATGGCTGTTTTTCGGGGTATTGTTTAGTTTTTTAAGCCAGCTAAAATAGGCCATAATAGCCAGAATTAAAAACAGGGTATATTGAACGCCTGTAAAGCCGTATCCTTTAACAAAATACAATGGAATAGAAGCCAGATTCCCCAGAATCCATAAAGTCCAGTTCTCTATTTTCTTATTGGCCATGAGCCACATAGCAGCGAAAAATACACCAGTTGTAAAAGTATCGATAAAGGGAGTAGCTGTTCTAAAGTCTTGTAAATTGCCACTTGTGAGATGATGAAAGGCAAAGGTAATGCTTTCGGAAAAACTTAAATCGTTGGGCATCACATTATAATATCTGTAAACCACAATCACAAAAGCCGATGTAAAAATAAAAATGCCCATTGCTTTTAGTTTTTCAGTTAAATTTGTTCGGCTGATATGTAGAGTTTCCTGACTATCAGCGTTCACCCGACTCCACATATACCATCCATAAATGCTCATGAGGGTATAATAAATATTGATAATCAAATCGCCATATAATGCCCATTGCGACAGAAGATACACATAAATGGCTGTGCTGATAATGCCACTTGGATAAACAAAAATATGTTCCTTTCGGGCATAATACACGCTCACAATGCCAAAAACTGCCGCTGTAAATTCCAGTAAAATATTTATGGCTGTGGCAGTGCGGTAAGGCTCAATGAAGAAATCGAGAATCTCATTCATGGGTCGATGGGAGAATCTGTAAATCGTTATTGACCAATTTGAGCACAAAAACAGAGTAGGGTAGGCTCATAGATTCTTTTATTTCTTTGGTAATGATAGACATCACATCATCATATTGCCCAAAAACCTGAGTGCTCATGCCGTTGGTTTGCACTTCTATATCGTCGTAACTGCCCAATCGATCCAGAAAATCCAGAATAGCAGGAATAAATTCTTCTCTCAATGGATAATAGGAAATTTCTATACTGATTCTCATGTAATTATTGTTTTAAATCATTATATTCCGAGGGATAATACATTTTATTCAAAAACCTGAAAATTCTCCTTTTTGGGGTGACAAATATAGGTATTTGATGGCAAATCTACGGTATGTTTACAGGTTCGGCGGCAAATTCTAAGGCATAGAAAAAAAGAATTTCGTGAGAGATATTTTGACCAGAATAGTTTTGAACCCAGCATCAAAGCTTTTTATTATTTTTGCTGAAAATATAGTTACCCGTGAAGATTTCATTAGTTAAAACCCCAAAACCCAGGCAATTTGGTTATAAACCAAGGTTTTATGATGCCCAAAAGGAATCGGATGAGAAACGCCGCATCGAGATTGAGCAAAATATTAAAAACCCCGATCGTATTAATCTGCGCCGTGAAATGCAAAATAAATGGGGTCGCAAGGATGCCCTTCGTTCTAATTCACGCAAGTATGCAATGGTGGTTTATATCGTGCTCCTAATCATTATTCTCTACTTTTTCTTTCTGTAATCCCCAATGGCCGATATCATTAAATTGCTTCCCGATTCGGTAGCGAACCAGATTGCTGCTGGCGAAGTGATTCAACGTCCCGCCTCGGTGGTGAAAGAACTTATGGAGAATGCCCTGGATGCAGGCGCTACACAAATCAATCTGATTATCAAGGACGCTGGCCGCACTTTAATTCAGGTAATTGACAATGGTTGTGGCATGAGTGCTACGGATGCCCGCATGTGTTTCGAAAAGCATGCCACATCGAAAATTAATACTGCCGATGATTTATTCAGGCTCAATACCCTCGGTTTCAGAGGCGAGGCTCTGGCCAGTATTGCAGCCATTTCCCATGTGGAGCTAAAAACTAAAACCGAATTCGAAGATATTGGCACCCATATTATTATGGAAGGAAGCCAGATAAAATCGCAGGAAAACTGCACCACCGCTACCGGAACCTCTTTCAGCATAAAAAACCTTTTCTACAATGTACCCGCCCGCCGGAATTTTCTTAAATCGAATCCCGCCGAATTGCGTCATATCATAGATGAATTTGAGCGCGTTGTGCTGGTAAATCCCGAAACAGGCTTTACTTTTTATAATAATGGCGCCATTTTATATCAACTGAAGCCATCGGCTCTGAAAGTGAGAATTGCCCAAACCATAGGGCAGAAAAACTATGAGGAGAAATTGGTGCCTGTGTCTGAACAAACAGAAACATTAAAGATTTATGGTTTTGTGGGGAAACCCGAATTTGCCCGCAAAAAGCGGGGTGAGCAGTATTTCTTTGCCAATAACAGGTTTATTAAGCAACCTTATTTTCATCATGCTGTAGAAACAGCCTATTCCGAGCTCATTCCCGATAGCTCCTTCCCGGCATATTTTATTTTTTTGGAAGTAGACCCCCAGAATATTGATGTGAATATTCACCCCACCAAAATAGAAGTAAATTTTGTGGATAAACAACTTATTTACGCTGTTTTGTCGGCTTCGGTGAAAAAAGCACTGGGTCAGTTTAGCCTTTCTCCCAGTTTAGACTTTGAACAGGAACAGAGCCTCAATTTTCATTTTCCTTCCGATAGGCCCATCGTTCTGCCAACCATTCGAGTCAATCAGGCCTATAATCCCTTCGAAACCGAAAAGCCGCTGCCCAATCCCCGGCAACAATCGAACCGCGAAAACTGGACCAACCTCTACGATATTCCAACACATATTGCTCAACCTACCGCAACAGCCATTAATTTCGAAAAGGCAGTATCGTCAATCAATCAGATTCCCGACGACGACAAACCCATGCAAGCCGAAGCCCGCTCGTTCATTCAAATGGGGCAGTCCTATATTGTTGCATCCATTAAATCGGGGTTGGTTCTCGTTCAGCAACAATTGGCTCATGAACGTATACTTTACGAAAAATTTCTGGAGCAATACGAGAATAAGCAAATAGCTGTTCAACAGCTGCTTTTCCCCGTTCATATCAATCTCACTCCCGACGAATTGAGCTTAGTGAAGGAAATAGAAGATGAAATTAAGGGATTTGGATTTGATTTTGAGTATTTTGGCCAATCTGCCATTGTTGTCAATGGCAGTCCGATGGATGTGGCAGAGAGTAAAATATCGACCATTCTCGACGAAATAATTCACAATTTGGAGCTGGGTAAAAGCCCCCGCCAGGAACAAAAAACCACTTTTGCCATGGGAATGGCCCGACAATTGGCCATTAGGGCAGGACAAAAGCTCGATACAAAAGAAATGGCACTATTGATTGATGCGCTTTTTTCGTGTCAGGTGCCCGAAGTTTCGATTGATGGAGAACCCATTCTCAAAACGCTTACCCTGGCCGAGATTCACAAAAAGTTTCAGGAATAAGTGCCAGGCTCTGTCACCCTGACATGTATTTTATTGCGGCAAAGCTTTAAAACCATTTTAACCATGCCTTTTAAAATCTTAGTACTTTTGGCATCATTTTTAGCAAAGAATAAAAATTTTTTTTATGAATCAACAATTTAGTCCAAACAGGTTTAATGTACTTCCCCCCGTGGTAAAAAACCTGCTCATCATAAACGGATTGTTCTATTTGGCAACCATGAGCCTTGGAATGGCCTACCATATCGATTTAATTAAATGGTTAGGACTGCATTATTTGGGAGCTTCCGATTTTAAACCTTACCAATACATCACTTATATGTTCATGCATTCCAGCACGAATTTTTCACATATCTTATTCAATATGTTTGCTTTATGGATGTTTGGAAATACCCTGGAAAATGTTTGGGGGAGTAAGAAATTCCTCATTTATTATATGTTCACCGGAATTGGTGCAGCCATCATCTACACCTTCTGGATTGGTATAGAAATAGCTCCAACCCTCAATGCCATCGACTATTTCCTAAATCAACCCAGCATAGAATCTTTTGCTGTTTTTCGAAACTCAGAGTATTTTCAGGTAGTGAATTACGATGTTCAGAATAATTTCAATGCTTTTGTCGATTCCTATAACAGGCTCATTTTAACCGATAATAATGCAGCTTTGCAACAGGCAGTTACCTTTATGAATCAATACCGTGAAGACTATCTCAACGCCAATACCGTGGTTGGCGCCAGTGGTGCTGTTTATGGAATTTTGCTGGCCTTTGGAATGATGTTCCCCAATAGCATTATCTATTTATATTTTGCCATTCCCATAAAAGCCAAATGGTTCGTTCTTATATTTGGTTTACTTGAACTATATTCAGGAATCAGCAATCGACCAGGGGATAATGTGGCACATTTTGCGCATCTGGGCGGTATGCTGTTCGGGCTTATTTTGATTTTATATTGGAAAAAAATGCGGAGGCTCTATTAATGTTCAGGCAAAACAATCCTTACGTTGCTCAAACTTCCATCTTCGACGAGATTAAACAATTCTTCGGTAAGAAGGATGTGCTATCACGGTTAATGGTCATTAATGTACTGATTTTCCTGGTCATAAATATTCAGGGGGTTATTCTTTACCTGTTAAATCTTGATCGGGAATTTTCGGCCATTCACGGAGTGTTCAGACTTACCTGGTATCTGACTCTGCCCTCCGATTTAGAAAGTCTTCTCTACCGCCCCTGGAGTATAATTACATATATGTTTGTCCAGGAAGACCTTTTGCATTTATTCTTCAATATGATGGTACTTTATGTGGGAGGAAAAATTTACAATCAGTTTATTGGCGATAACAAATTGTTGAGCACCTATTTCTTTAGCGGAATTTTAGGGGGGCTTTTTTACATACTGACTTTTAATATTTTTCCCGCATTTCAGGAAGTCGTGGGTGGCAGCTTTGCCTTGGGTTCATCAGCCGCTGTGCTCGGTATTTTTGTGGCTTCCGCCACTTACGTCCCCAATCTGAACATGAATGTGATGTTCATTGGAAATGTAAAACTCAAATACATTGCCTTGATTTTTATAGTTTTAGATATTTTGAATATCAGAAATGGTAATGCTGGCGGACATATAGCCCATCTTGGTGGTGCTTTGTTTGGATATTTTTTCAGTGTTCAATACCGCAAAGGGACCGACTTAAGTAAGCCCTTTAATATTTTTTGGGACAGGCTTGTAAATCTCTTTCGCTTTTCGAAACGAAAACCCCGAATGCGTAAAGTCTATAGTCAAACCCGAAGATCGGTACCTGACGAAGATTATCTAAAAAATAAAAATCAGTTTCAGGCTGAGATCGATACCATCCTCGAAAAAATTAAAAAATCAGGGTATCAAAGCCTCACCACAGAGGAAAAGCACAAATTGTTCGATGCCAGTAAAAAATAATAGTATTTAATTGCCAAACCCCCTTCCTGTCCCCGAATTGTTCTGTCTAATGGGCAGAATCCAATAAATGGACAGAAAGTTAACAGATTTGACCATTAATTAACAGCCTAAATGTCACTTAATTCTATTTTCCATCTCTATCTTTGTCGGGTAATTAAATATTACACTTTGGGCTTTCAACAATTAATATTAAAAAAACCACTTAAGTTGACAATTAAGTTTGTCTTATTGTAAACTCATAATACAATTATCCTGAACCTGATATGTTTTATATCAGGTTCTTTTTTTTCT
The DNA here is from genome assembly GCA_020718205.1 of Draconibacterium orientale. Taxonomy (GTDB): domain Bacteria; phylum Bacteroidota; class Bacteroidia; order Bacteroidales; family UBA12170; genus UBA12170. The sequence continues at coordinate 35,356 of DYSN01000016.1, read as the reverse complement.
AAACCTTCCATGTTTAATATTTTTTCCAAAGCATTACGGAATAAGGCATTTAGCCAATTTTTTTTAACTTTGCCCACCTAAATAATTGAAAGGAATACTATGAAATTGTCCTATAACTGGTTGAAAGAATATGTGGGAATAGAACTATCGCCCGAGGAAGTTGAAAAATCATTGACCGATTGCGGTTTGGAAGTTGAGACTGTTGAAAAATTTGAGAGCATCAAGGGCGGTTTGCGCGGTGTAGTTATTGGTGAAGTTAAAACTTGTGAACGTCATCCCAATGCCGATAAACTAAGCAAAACCACGGTTGACCTGGGAAATGGTCAAATTGTTCCCATAGTTTGCGGGGCTTCCAATGTTGCTGCCGGGCAAAAAGTTTTGGTGGCCACTGTAGGCACAACACTGTTTCAGGGCGATCAATCCTTTCAAATAAGCAAATCGAAAATCAGAGGAGAAGTGAGCGAGGGAATGATTTGTGCCGAAGATGAACTGGGTCTTGGCGCATCCCACGCCGGAATTATGGTTCTCGATGAGAGCGCCGTCGCAGGCGAATTGGCATCGAATTATTTTCAATTGCAAGATGATTACGTTTTCGAAATAGGGCTCACCCCAAACCGATCCGATGCAAGTTCACATTTGGGTTCGGCCCGCGACCTGGTTGCTGCAGTTAACCACAAACAGAATAGCAAAGATTTGACCTTAAAACGGCCTTCAGTAGATGGATTTCTGGTTGATAATCAAGATTTAAATATCGAAATAGAAGTAGAAGACGCCGGCGCTTGCCCTCGGTATTCTGGTATTACCCTCACCAACCTAAAGGTTGAAGAATCACCTAAATGGTTGCAAAATTATTTGAAAGCTGTGGGCATCCGACCTATCAATAATTTGGTTGATATCACAAATTTTGTAATGATGGAAGTGGGTCAGCCATTACATGCTTTTGATGCTCAAGCCATTAAAGGTAAAAAGGTGGTTGTAAGGAAATTGGCTAAAGATACTGAGTTTGTTACGCTCGATGGTCAGGTTCGGAAATTAAGCGGACATGATTTAATGATTTGTAATACCGAGGATGGAATGTGCATTGGGGGAGTTTTTGGTGGAGCACATTCAGGAGTAACTGAAAATACCACTTCTATTTTTCTCGAAAGTGCTTGTTTTGACCCAAAAACAATCCGACTAACATCGAAATTTCATGGGTTAAAAACCGATGCCAGTTTTAGGTTTGAGCGTGGAACCGATCCCAATATTACTGTCTATGCGCTCAAAAGAGCTGCCCTTCTCATGAAAGAAATTGCGGGCGGAACCATCAGCAGCGAAATAAAAGACTTTTACCCAAATCCGGTGAGTCCAGTTGAAGTGGAAGTTAAATTTGCCCATATCGACCGGCTTATTGGCAAATCAATAGCTCCGGAGCAAATTATGAGTATACTCGAAGATATTGAAATTCAGGTTACTAATAAAACCGATAAAGGCTTTGTTGCTATTGTCCCCACTTTCAAGGTCGAAGTTACCCGTGAAGCCGACATCATTGAAGAAATTTTAAGAATTTACGGGTACAATCATATCCATTTCACCCATCAGGTTCATTCTGCTTTATCGTTTTCCCAAAAACCTAACCCTGAGAAATATCAGAATCTTATTTCAGATTATTTGTCGGCCAATGGTTTTGCCGAAATCATGAACAATTCCCTCACCAAATCGGCCTATTATCAAAAATCGGAATCGGAACCCGACCAAACGTTGGTTAAGATTCTCAATCCGCTCAGCAGCGATTTAGATGCACTGCGAAAAACTCTGCTTTTTGGGGCTTTGGAAAGCATTCTCTATAATCTGAACCGCAAGGAGAGCAACATCAAGTTTTATGAGTTTGGTAAAGTTTACGAGTTTGTGAATGCTCAGGCTGATAAAGTTACCAAACGTTATAAAGAAGAAAAGCATTTGTTTTTGGCCCTGAGCGGTCAGGTAGACCTTGAAAACTGGAATCAACCTGAAAAACCAATCGATTTCTTTTTTGTTAAGAAATTGGTCCACAGACTTTTGGTGAAGCTACAGTTTAATCTTGAAGATTTGCAAATGACTACAGTTCAGAATTCATTCTTCAAAGAAGGGCTGACCTATAGCTATCGAAATAAAACGCTTGTAGATTTTGGAGAGTTGTCACAAACTCTTCTCAAGTCGATGGATATAAAACAAAAGGTTTTTGCAGTGGATTTTAATTGGGAACATATCCTTAAATTATCCGATCAGCATGACGTGAAAATGGAAGAGCTGGTGAAATTTCCAGTGGTTCGCCGCGATTTAGCACTTGTGGTCGACAAGAAAGTTAGTTTTGCCGATATTGAAGCCATTGCCCGAAAAACAGAAAAAAATATCCTGAAATCTGTGGGTCTGTTCGATGTTTACGAAGGGAAGCCATTGGATGAAGATAAAAAATCGTACAGTGTAAATTTCTTCCTGCAAGACAAAAGGAACACCCTCAACGAAAAACAGATTGACAAGCTCATGAGCAGACTTATTCAACTGTATGAAAGTGAATTGGGGGCTTTGATTCGTCGCTAAAGAATCGAATGATAATATGCATGGCTTATAACCAAAAAAAAAGTCTTCCGAACCCGGAAGACTTTTTTTTTTGTTTAGATTTATTATTTTAGAAAATTCTTTTTCTCACTGAAACTACCACAGCAATAAGTAATCCTGCAATTAAAATACCGGCAGAGTTTACAGGAATTACAGGTACGTTTTGTGTCATATCGGCACCATTGCGAGGCGAAATATAGTTGTTGGTTCTGGCATTAGCAATACCTACTATATCCATTCCACCAGCAGGGATAACAGTTCCAATATAGTTTACGTCGTAGAAAGTAGTCCTGAAATCAACCGAAACTGTATTGGGGTCGGTCATTGCATAAACCTGACCATTGGCAAAATTACCGCCGGGAGTTGTAAAGGTCACATTGGAAAGTTTTACCAAACGGCCTTCGTAGGTTTCAAAATTGTTTACAAAATCAGCAGCAGTTATTTCCAAAGGATTGATAACATTACCGGTTGATGTGGCAGCACCAGCGTTTTGAACAGGGGTGAATTGAAGCATACCCATAAAAGTGGTCAATGTTCCGGCAATTCCGGTAATGCCATCACTAGCATTATAAACAGTGGTTAGTTTACCAGATGCGTCGTCAATTAAAATCCCGGCAGTAGCATCCTGAACAAATTTTTGATTTCTATAGGTTTGCTTAAAAGTCAGAAATGCCTGACCGGTAAGCTGATAAACAGTTGTGTTGTCGGCCGGTTTTGCGCGTAAGGCTGCTACGTTTGCAACAGTAACAGGAGTTGCAATTGTATACAAAGCTGTTGTAATGGCGCTGTTGGTAGAACCAGCTTTTATACCTATGGCTTTAACAGTGGTAGTTGAAGCAATATTAATAGGGCCGTTATAAAGAGTGGAACCAGATGTAGGAGCGCTACCATCAGTTGTATAATAAATATCTGCTCCGGCAGTTGTAGTAGAGATAGTTACATTCTGAGCTCCGTAATAAGTTCCTGCAATGGGTGAAAATACAGGGGCATCAACTGCACCAGATGCATTGTGAAAGAATGCAAAATCATCGTAATAAGCTATTGCACCGCTGTAGGTTCTAACCTCAAATAGAAAATTGTCGGCAGTTGCGGGAGCAGTGAGAGTAACAGTATATTGAGTCCATGCACCAGCATTATTGCTGAAATAAGCATTATTAGGACCACGCAATTCACTGGCATGGTCATTTAATGTAGTTACACCTGTTCTCCAATAACTCCAGATGCGGGCGTCGGTACCATCACCTGCAGTAACTTTATACCAAAGGCTTATGGTGTATGATTCGCCAGCAACAACTCCAGATATCGCCTGAGCAAGTTTTTTTGTGCCACCTGTATGTTTGGCAGAATAAGTTCCACCATGCACATTGGCTGGCGCAGATTCCTGACTAACACTTTCGATTGTTGTCCAACTAGTCGGAGTGGCAGCATCGGTCCAGGTCTCTAGATTTCCATTAAGCATCATTTCCTGAGCCTTAGAAGTATTTGCTAGTGTAAACATCATAAATGCTAAAAGTGGTAATAGATAAAATTTTCTCATATTCTTAATTTTAATTTGTTTGTCACTAATTTTGGGACAAAGTTATTAAATAATGCTTTGATGGTAACCGTAAATGCTGGGTTAATGATTAATTAATTTAGATTTTTAGGACAAAAAATTAACACAAGCAAACCCGCCAAAAGTCATTGTTGATATATAATATATTGTTAAACAAGATTTTGGATATGTTTGAGAGATGAAATAATAAGGATAACAATGTTATATAAATACCATTGTATCGCGGCTGGTTATTTTCTCGCAATAGCGACAATGCAGTTTTAAATCACCATTTTCCATTTCCACCTGAAATTTTGTGGGAACATTCTCGTGGTTTGTTATACACTTGGGATTAAAACATTTAACAAAGTTTTCTACACATTTTGGCGATTCAATTTTCTTTTTACTAACCACCTCATAATCTCTGATTTCAATAAGAGTTGCAGTTGGCGCCACAAGAGCTATTTTGTTGATATCTTCTAAATCGAAAAAATGGTCGTTAACTTTTATAATTCCCTTAGAACCATACTTTTCGCTGTTCAAATTGGTGCCAAAATAAACCTGATTTTCCAATTTTTCGAGACCAAGAATTTTTATGGCACGAAACAAACTTTTGGAGGGAATATGATCGATTACTGTTCCGTTTTCGAGGGCCGAAACTTTCAATTCTTTTCTGTTTTCCATAACTGATAAGTATTAATCTTTAAATCCTAAAATATAGGCCAGCAACGCCTCTCTAACATAAACACCATTCAAAGCCTGTTGAAAATAATAGGCCATGGGGTTTTGGTCAACCGCCTCTTCAATTTCGTTTACACGTGGTAGTGGATGAAGCACTTTCATATTGGGTTTTGAATGAGCCAGCATCTCGTTTTTGAGTATATATGAGTTTTTAACTTTTTCATATTCAATGGGATCCGAAAAACGCTCTTTCTGAATTCGGGTCATATAAAGTATATCTACTTTATCCATAACAGCTTCCAACTCGTTGTACTGAAAATACTCCAGACCAGCGTCTTTAATGTATTTTTTAACCGCGCTTGGAAGTTTGAGTTCCGGGGGCGAAACCAAATGAAAGGTGGTATTGAATTGCGACATTGCCATTGTTAGTGAATGGACAGTCCGGCCATATTTTAAATCGCCCACAAAAGCAATGTGGATATTATCGAGGGTTCCCTGAGTCTTTTTAATGGAATACATATCCAGCAAGCACTGGGTGGGGTGTTGATTTGCCCCATCACCGGCATTGATAATCGGCACTTTGGAAACTTCACTGGCCCAACGTGCGCTACCGTCAAGCGGATGTCTCATCACAATCAGGTCGGAATAATTGGCCACCATGGTTATGGTATCTTTAAGGGTTTCTCCTTTACTCACACTGGAGTTGGAAGCATCGGTAAAACCAATTATTTTGCCCCCTAATTGAGAGATGGCACTCTCGAAGCTCAGGCGAGTTCGTGTGGATGGTTCAAAGAAAAGTGTTGAAATCACTTTTTTATCCAAAATATTTTGGCGGGGGTTGTTCTCAAACTCTTCGGCAAGCTCCAGAATCCTGATTTGTTGCTCCTTGGTGTAGTCGTTGATGGAAATTAAGCTTCTGTTTTTCATTGATAGGTATTTAGGCTCTAAAAATAATGAAATAATCAAAAAAAATGGCGACTTAAAAAAAGCCGCCATTTTTGAAATCTATAATTTATGTTTTTGTACAAAATCTTCAATAACACCCACTAAATCAGGTTGTCCGATTTCTTGCAAATCGTAATATACGCGGGTTGCAGGCTTGTTGATTTTTACAATTCTTTGCAAATCGATGGGAGTTCCAATCACAACAGAATCGCAATCGGTGCTGTTGATGGTGGTTTCCAAATCCTGCAATTGTTGCTCGCTATAACCCATGGCAGGGAGTAATTGGCCAATATTGGGATAAATAGCGAAGGTTTCGCTCAGTTTGCCAACGGTATAAGGTCTTGGGTCAACGAGTTCGGCTGCTCCAAATTTTTGAGCTGCAACAGTTCCGGCACCAATTTTCATTTCACCGTGGGTAAGCGTTGGCCCGTCTTCAACCACCAAAACGCGTTTTCCTTTAATCACTGAAGGATCATCAACTTTCAGGGGAGAAGCGCCATCAACCACAATAGCATTGGGAGCTATTTTGGCTATGTTTTCTCTCACAATTTGAATGGCTTCGGGTGAAGCGGAATCCATTTTATTGATGACAGCAACATCGGCCATGCGAAGAGTTACTTCGCCGGGATAGTAAGAAAGCTCGTGACCTGGACGGTGTGGATCTACTACTGTTACACTTAAATCGGGTTTGAAGAATGGAAAATCGTTGTTCCCACCATCCCACAGAACCACGTCGCAACCATCGGGGTCGTTTTCGGCAGCTCTTAAAATGGCTTCATAGTCAACGCCGGCATAAATCACGTTTCCTCTAACCACATGAGGCTCGTACTCTTCCATTTCTTCAATGGTACATTTGTGGAATTTTAAGTCTTCAACAGTGGCAAAACGCTGAACTTTCTGAGCCACCAAATCGCCATAGGGCATGGGGTGACGAACAGCAACTACTTTGAGACCTTTTGCCATCAGCAGTTCAATAATTCTGCGCGAAGTCTGGCTTTTACCGCAACCAGTTCTCACTGCTCCAACCGAAATAACAGGTTTGGTGCTTTTGATCATGGTGTCTTTGGGGCCCAATAAGATAAAATTGGCTCCGGCGGCATTAACTCTGGCACTCATGGCCATAACTCTTTGATAAGGTACATCGCTGTAGGAGAAAACACAATCGTCAACTTTTAAGTCTTTGATAAGTCTTTCCAATTCATCTTCGGCAAAGATGGGAATACCTTGTGGATACAAGTCACCGGCCAGTTCTTTTGGGTATTTACGACCGTCGATGTCAGGAATTTGAGCTGCAGTAAAAGCTACTACATCATAAAGCTCATTGCCGCGGTAATAGGTGTTGAAATTATGGAAATCTCTTCCTGCGGCACCAATAATTAATACGTTTTTCTTCATCTGTAATTAAATTAAAAAGTTAATAATGACAGATTTCAAATCCCGCCTTGCGAGAGAACCCCACATCTTTTCCTTTTGAAAGATATGGTTCTTTCATTATGAATAAAAAATATTGGTGACAAAAATAGGAGATTTGGACAGATATTTTGGCGTAATAAAATATTTTTTTTGAGATGATTGTAAATTGTAAAAATGTATTAAATTCGCCGCACACAATCACTTTTATTCAATCAATATTAATTTTTAGGTAGGATTTAATAACTAAATTTTAATATTATGAAAAAGTTTATTCTCTTCTTTTCTATTTTCTCCCTGGCTTTAGTGGGATTAAATGCTCAAACTCTTGTAACACAGAGTTTCGACGGTGGTTCGGCACCGGCTGGTTGGTCTGTTGAACAAGTTTCCGGATCTGGTCTTGCCAATTTTGTTACCACTTCTAACAACCCTTCAGGTTTTACTCCTGTTAACGGCACTCACATGGTGAGGTTTGATAGTTATAATATCTCATCTGGCGTATCATCCAGGGTTAAGCAAACTTCCGCATTTAGCACCGTTGGATATAATACGGTTGCTGTTGATTTTCAATGGTTGGAGAGTTCTGGTTTCTCCGGTAATAACGACCGCGTGGAGGTTCAATGGTCTACCAATGGAACAACCTGGAATACAGCTGCAACCATTTCCAGATACAATGCCGTACAGGGTTGGAAAACAAAAACTGTATCACTTCCTGCAGGGGCGGAAGGTCAAGCAAACTTGTATGTTGCTTTCCTATTTACATCGGCATATGGTAATAGCTGCTTTTTAGATTTTGCACATGTTACTGCAATAGCTCCTCCTCCAGTTCCATTGTCAAACTGGGCTTTTGCATTGATTGGTGTTGCTTTATTAAGCTTTATCGTTTTCAAATTCAGAAAATAGATTTCAATTTATTGAAAGGTACAATTTGGCCTCCATCTTTCAGTTGGAGGCTTTTTTTATGCACTTGCCAAAGCCTTTATTTAATATTGTTAACTTTGCGCATTAAATCAACTCCATGCAGTTTAAAGATATTATTGGTCAGGAAAAATTGAAACGACAGTTGATTGAAACTGTAGACAATGGCCGGATTTCTCACGCTCAGCTTTTTCTGGGGAAGGGAGTTAACGGCAAGTTTGCATTGGCAGTGTCCTATGCCCAATATATCAATTGCCCCCATAAAACCGCTGATGATAGTTGCGGGGTCTGCTTAAGCTGCAAAAAGTATCAGGCACTTAGCCATCCCGATTTGTTTTTCTCCTTTCCGGTGAACAAAGGAAAAAAAGGGGGAGCCGAAGACGATGATGGAGAGGAAAGAACCAAAGATAGCGGAATAAGCAAAACTGCCAGCACCAAAGATTTAATAAGCACCATGTTCAATAAGGAGTGGCTGGCTTATTTAAATGAAACAGGGTATTATCCTTATTTGCAGGATTGGTACTCGAGAATTAGTATGGACAATCAGCAGGGAATCATCAATGTGGAAGAAGCTCGAAGGATTGTAAAGGACTTGAGTTTCAGACCCTCAGAGGCTCATTATAAAGTTCTCATTATTTGGCATCCCGATAAAATGAATCCCAGCGCGGCCAACCTCTTGCTGAAATTTTTTGAGGAACCCCCCGCACGAACGCTCATCATCATGGTGGCCGACGAAAAAGAACTCCTCCTTAACACCATTCAATCCAGGTTTCAACTTATTCCGGTTCCTAAAATTGATTCCGGCTCCCTTCGCAGGCATTTGAGAAGCATGTTTCCCGCAATTTCAACGCAGCAAATAGAGAATGCCGTTATACTGGCCGATGGCGATGTGCACATGGCTTTGTCGGTTCTGATGGAAGGAGAACAGATAAAAGATCATTTTTTGATGTTTCAAAGCTGGATGCGAATGTGCTATAAAGCGAAAAGTCTGGAAGAAATAAAAGATTTTGTTGAAAAAGTCTCAAAAATAGGTCGGGAGAATCAGAAAGAGTTTCTGCAATATGGGCTTCGATTGATACACCAAAGCCTGAATATGAACTATGGCCATGCCACTCTTACCCGACTCACCATCTACGAGAAAGACTGGCTCAGTAAGTTTTCGCCTTTTATTCACATCAATAACAGCTTGACCATCATCGAGAAACTCGAAAAAACGATATTCGAAATTGGACGAAATGCAAGCGCGGCTATCATTTTTATGAAGTTATCGCTCGATTTGAGTCTGCTTTTGAAAATACCGAAATAAGAAATATTCTATTAAATTTGCATCAGTCAAGCGGAGAGATTGACTTTATATAAAGCCCTTCAGAATTATTTCTTTCCAAAACAGGGGATGAAAAAACGGATATAAAAATGGATCAATATATAGAAATACAAAACGAAGATATCATCATGACCCGGGGCTGCTGCTCATCGAGCCGGCTGCTCGATAAATCGAGGAAGATAACTGCCAACAGTTGTCCCAAGCTCGATACCCGCGAATGGGTTTCCAATATTCCAAAAGTACCAGGAGTAAGAGATTTTCGCTGCGTCGAAATACGCTTTAAAAATGCTCACAAAGCTTTTTTCCGAATGCCCGACGATTTGGATTTGGTAAAAGGAGACATAGTGGCTGTTGAGGCATCACCAGGCCACGACATAGGAATAGTAAGCCTCACAGGTGAAACTGCCCGGTTGCAAATGATTAAGAAAAAAGTGGATCCAAATGGCGAATATATAAGGAAAGTTTATCGTCGTGCCCGCCTGAATGATATAGAAAAGTGGTTAAAATCCATAGAAAAAGAGGATGAGACCATGGTAAAAACCCGTCAGTTGGCCCGCGAAATTGGGCTGGTGATGAAGGTTAACGACGTTGAATATCAGGGAGATGGCACAAAAGCCATTTTTTATTACACTGCCGACGAAAGAGTTGATTTTCGTCAGCTCATCCGATCGTTGGCCGATTCGTTTAAGATTCGTATTGAAATGAAGCAAATTGGGGTGCGTCAGGAAGCCGCCCGAATTGGAGGCATTGGTAGCTGTGGCCGCGAGTTATGTTGCAGCACCTGGATGACCGATTTTAAATCGGTATCTACTCAAGTGGCTCGTACACAGCAATTGTCGTTAAACCCCCAAAAACTTGCCGGGCAATGTGGGAAGTTAAAATGCTGCTTAAATTTTGAACAGGACACCTACGTGGACGAACTCGAGCAATTTCCCGAGACCAATATTGTTCTGGGAACCAGAAAAGGCGATGCTACTTATGTAAAAATGGATGTGTTTAAACATTTGATGTGGTATAGCTATATTAACGAACCTGAGTCAATTATTGCATTGCCTGTTAATAAAGTGAAATATATTATAGGTCAAAATAAAAAGGGGAGGAAACCGGAAAATCTGGAGAAATTTGTGGATCAGAAGGAAGAGGATGTAAAGATTGACGAGAAAAACAGACAAATCGATGCCTGGAAAAATGAACAGGAACAATAAACAGACTACTTTTGCATTATTGATTCTATGAGAAAAAGCATTTATATTCAGTTGATCATGTTGGGGTTTGTTTTAATGAGCCTTCCAGGATGCCATTCGCGTAATTTTTTTGAGCAAAATCAGGCCATAGTCAAGGAAGAATGGTTTGCTTCTGATATAAAAGAATACAAGATAGATGTGAATGATACCAACTCCTATTTTAATTTCTATCTGAATGTTAGAAACAATAACAACTATCCTTTTGCAAATCTCTATGTGTTTCTCGAAACCCGTTTCCCCGATTCCACCAAAGCCCGCGACACTCTGGAATTGCAACTGGCCGATGTTACCGGAAAATGGTTGGGTAAAGGTACCAGTCGTTATAAATACAATAGCTTTATCCTTCGCAAAGCCATGCGGTTTGTCAAACCCGGGGAGTATAAATTCCGGCTGGAGCAGGGGATGAGAAGAGATACCCTCGAAGGAATTTCGGAAGTGGGCATTAAATTAGATTTTTATCCATAAACGGGGTGAATTATGAGCACAAACCAAAACAAAGAAAAGAAAACAAAACATACCGTTTTGACAAAAAGTTACTTAACAAAAGGATTAAAAATATTCTGGGCAATTATTGCTGGGGGTATTGCCTTGTTTGTTTTGCTTTTTTTCCTCATTTCTCAAGGATTTCTGGGTGTTATGCCCACCTTTGAAGAACTCGAAAATCCTTTCATATCGCAGGCTTCCATCATTTTTTCGGAAGATGGAAATGAGCTTGGTTCTTATTTCATCGAAAATAGAAACGATGTGGAATACAGACAGTTATCGCCAAATGTAGTGAAAGCTCTGCTGGCAACTGAAGATGCTCGTTTCTACGGACATTCCGGCATCGATTTTAAAGCATTGGTTAGAGTATTTGTGGGTGTATTTAGTGGAAATTACAGCGGAGGAGGAAGCACTTTGACTCAGCAGCTTGCCAAGCAATTATATACTAAAGTGAGAACCGATGACAAGAAAAAAGCGGTTCTGGAGAAGTTCAACGAGTGGGTGATTGCGGTAAAGCTGGAGAGAAGTTATTCCAAAGAAGAAATCATTGCTATGTATTTGAACAAATACGACTTTCTGAACAATGGCGATGGAATTTTTTCCGCTTCAAAAGTTTATTTTTCCACAACCCCCGATTCGCTCAATATCACTCAGGCCGCAACCTTAGTGGGCATGCTTCAGAATTCGGCACTTTATAATCCTTTGCGAAGACCCGAAACAGTGGTCAAGCGCAGGAATGTGGTATTAAATCAAATGCAGAAATATGGTTTTATTACTCAGGAACAATTTACCGAAGCGGTGAAGCAACCTCTGGGTTTAAGCATCAACAGATCGGGTCATACCGAAGGAAAAGCCACCTATTTGCGCGAATATTTGCGCATGTACTTGAAAGATTGGTGCGCAAACCATACTAAACCCGACGGAACTCCTTATAACCTTTACGAAGACGGCCTCAGAATCTATACCACCATCGATTCGAGAATGCAAACCTATGCCGAAGATGCTGTTGCTGAGCATTTGGGCAAAGATTTGCAACCCACTTTCTTTCGTCATTGGAAAGGCGTTCATAATGCGCCCTTTGTTTTTGAAAACAATGCCAGCGAAGAGATTGAGAAGCTGTTGAAATCGGCCATGAAACGCACGGACAGATATAAGAGAATGAAAGCAAATGGTGCCGACGAATCGTCCATAGAAATGGCTTTCAATACCCGAATCCCCATGATGCTTTTTAGCTGGCGGGGCGGCGATATTGATACCGTATTAACCCCTTTGGATAGTATTCGGTATTACAAGAGTATTTTGCAAACCGGTGTCATGTCGGTTGAGCCACAATCGGGCAAGGTTAAAGCCTATGTGGGTGGGCTGGATTATCGGTTTTTCAAGTACGACCACGTGACTCAGGCGCGCCGCCAGGTGGGTTCTACTTTTAAACCCATTGTCTACACTTTGGCCATGCAGGAAGGAAATATGTCACCATGCAGTAAAATTGCCAATGTTCAGCCAATGATTCGTTTGGACGATGGAAATGTCTGGAATCCAAAAAACAGCAATCATAAATTCGAAGGGCAGGAGGTGTCGTTAAAATGGGCGCTTGCCAATTCGGTAAACTGGATTTCGGCTCAGCTTATCGATAAGTATAATCCGAGTGCGGTGGTAAAAATGGCCCGAAAAATGGGAATCACAAGCGAAATTCCCGAAGTACACGCCATTGCTCTGGGAACTCCCGATATCACATTGTACGAAATGGTGGGCGCCATGAGCACATTTGCCAATAAGGGCGTGCATATTACCCCCTATTTCATTACCCATATTGAAGATAAAAACGGCAATGTGCTGGAGAATTTTCTACCCGAAGCCAATGAGGCCATGAGCGAAGAAACCGCCTATCTCATGGTCAGTCTGATGAAAGGGGTAGTTGAAACAGGAACTGGTATCAGGTTAAGAACCAAGTATAAGTTCAGCAATCCTATTGCCGGAAAAACCGGCACAACTCAAAATCAGTCCGATGGCTGGTTCATGGGTTTAACCCCCGATTTAGTTACCGGAGTTTGGGTAGGTTGCGAAGACCGTGCAGCCCATTTCAGGGGGATAAAATTTGGGCAGGGAGCCAATACAGCTCTGCCTATTTGGGCGCTCTACATGAAAAAAGTTTACGACGACCGTGAGCTGAATATCAGCAAAGGAGACTTTGAAAGACCTGCCAAGCCGTTATCAGTAGAGATAGACTGCGATAAGTTTGACAAGGATCAACGAAAAAAAGAATATGATTTGGAAGAAGACTTTTAGTCTAAACTTTGGGTCGGTATTTTTTTAGAATCGATGAGTAGCAGACTACCGTATTTATCACCATCGAGTTTTTGATATTGATACAAGGTGTCGATGGCTTTTTTAAGCGAAGACCTGCACACGAGAATTTTCTTGCCAATGAGTTCGTCGCTAATGGTTTTGGTAATTAACGTAGTATCACCCCTTTCCAATTCATATTTCTTAATATAAAACAGCATTTGTCGTGGGTGCTGATCGCTCACAATAACAATATTGGAGTGTTTATCCGTTTTTCCCTTGATGCTTCTCAACAAATCACCTTCGCGTTCAGGGTCATAAGTCCAGGTTTTATAACCTTGATTGGTTTTATAGATTACTGGATAATTCAGATAAACAACATAGCCCAAACCCACAATCAGAACAATCAGCAGCGACCCTCTGAGAAATCTGTTTAAGGTTGCAGTCGGTTGCAAAAGATATTGAACGATAGAAGTTAAGGAAACCGCAAGAAGTGACCATATGAAAGGATATACCGGCGCAATATACCACTCGTTTTTAGTGATGGAAGTGGAGTGGATGGCTATAAAGAAGAAGCCGGAGCTGAAGGAGTAAAGGATTAGTTTTTTCTGAATCTGATTTTGCGCCATGAAAAAGGCGGGTATGGCCAAAGGAATTAAATAGAAAAAAGGGAAAAACGCCTCAGATGAAAGGTATTTCAGATAGAAAGTGGCTTCGGGATGTTTTGGGTCGTAGGGGAAAGTATGATATAAGCTCATTTCGCGGAAAATACTTCGGTCGAGATATCCGGGTTCGAAATAATTCCGCGTCAGATAATAAACTGCCAAAAGAGCAATTACAGCTATCCAGGTTAGGTGAAATCGGTAATCTCTCAATAATTGGTAGGTATTCCGGGTAAATAAAGCATAAACAATAATGCCGGCCAAAGGCACTAAACCCGCAACACTCTTAGTGAACAAGGCCATAAAAATCCCCAGACCCGTTAAAAACAAATACTTATTTCTACCCTTTGGATATTCTTCGAGCAAGAGGAAGGTGGAGAAAAAGTAGAGAGAAGTAAAAAGGATGAGTAAAGTTTCCGGATCACCGTTTCGGGCCACGTGATACCCATTGAATCCGATGGTTGTAGCAGCAATCAGGAGCGCAAAAATGGCAAAATAGTGTTCATTCAGATGCTTTTTGCTAAAGTACATAAATAACAAGAAGGTTAGAAGGGCAGCAATGACCGATTGTAATCGCACAGAAAACTCGTTCACACCAAAAAGCTTATAGGCAATTACTTTGGTCCATATATTCATTGGGGGGAGAGTATCGTATTCTTTATCGGGCATTTCGGAAACAGTTACCGATAAATAGCTCTTGTTAATAAGCATTTGAACAGCATTGGTAGCACTGCTGGCTTCGTCCCAGATTTTTAAGACGGGTTTGTGGAAATCAAATATAAGCTGGAAGGAAGCTAAAATAAATACAAACCCCAGCAAAATTATCCCATAATGACTTTTTTTTTCAGAATTGATCATATAAAATTCTTAAGGAGCTGATTTAGTTTCTGTTCTAAACGATCTCAAATCATAAACATCCACATTTTTATATTTTAGGATTTTAT
>DYSN01000016.1:0-20251 GCA_020718205.1 Draconibacterium orientale | reverse complement strand
GTTCTAAACGATCTCAAATCATAAACATCCACATTTTTATATTTTAGGATTTTATTATTAAAATAGGGAAGCCATTCGGTTAGTGTTGGGTTTTTATATACGCGCCTGTCGATTACAATGATGAATTGAGCACCTTTTGAAATAAAAAACTCGATTCTTTTTTTGCCAGATAAATTAGAAAATCCATAATCGGTGAAACCAGGCTGATTTATCATATTTAGCGAAATATTTATTGATGGATCTGGAATACAAATAATTTTATCTGTTTTATTAATACCCAACTCTCTTAATTTTGATTCAATATCTTCAAGGCCGATGAATCCAACCTCGTGCCAGTAATTATTTTCTGTGAGTTTTTTCGAATTCTCGATTTGGCAATCAGTAATTAAAAATACCAAATAACCTGCAAAAAGCAATTGAAGGATTCTGTTGAGCCATATATTTTTTGTGCGCATTTGAAAATGATAAATACCCAAAGCAAGAATATAAGCAGGAAGGAAAAATAAATTTATCAAATAATAATCGTGACTATGCAATGATTTAAAAAATAGAAAGAAGAAGCCAATGGCACCAATGAGTGATAAAAATAAGAATATGGTAAAAAATCGAATTTCTTTCTTGATAAACCCCAAACTAAGAAAAAATGTAATAAGAGACATAATAAGTACAGAACGGTGGTAATAGGTATCGAGCCACAATGTTAGAATTTTTTCCCAAGTGGCTTTTACTTGAGCAGCATCAATCATCCAAATGGGTCTAATATCAATTGGTGAAATGGTTCCGCCATGCACAATATGATAGTATTTCACAAAAAAATACCAGGCCAAAGAGAAAACAAACGGAAGGAAGGCCGGAATAACAAAATACTTTAATTTATATAGATTTCTAAAAGATCGGTCGAAAATCTGGAATAGAATAAAAGTGGAAATTAGTGCAATAAATGGTATTAATGATGTAATTTTAAATAATCCTGCAACAGTGAATAATATAGATGCCTGATATATATGTAGTATTTTTCCTGTTTTAGTAAATTTAAGAATGAAAAACATAGCTATAAAGCCAATTCCATAAGCCGATGTATCCGGAAGAAAACTATTGCTGTAATAAACCAGAGTTGCCGATGTAAAGGCCAAAATTGTTAGGATAAGACTCCAAATATTATCATTAAGAAATAATTTAAGGGCTCTCATTAAATAGAAAAGTCCAATAAATAATATCATGAAGTTGACCCATCTGAAAATACTTTCATTAGGATCAAATATTTTATATAAGATTGCAATAAAATAGTAAAGAATTGGAAATTCTGCAAATGCTATATCTGAATTACCCTTGTCCGTAATATTATTAAAAATACGTGTTTGTTTGATATCCAGGTTATAGTTATAATAGTTCATTGCGTAGCCGGCTCCAACGCTTTGCCGCCATTGATGAAGCCCCTGAGGCCTCATTTTCATGGATTGATTTATCTGGTAATAGAAGAATAAACCGCTAAAAATCAGTAAGAAAAGAAAATAAGTCCAATTTTTGCTAAAGAAAAGAACAATCTTTTTAGAAATCATAAGAGAATTGTTGTTTTGTAACAGTTGCAAAAATATAGAAAATATGTTTTAGAAGGCACTTCTGTCAATTTTTGTACATTTGCGAGCTCAAATTAAAACAATTTACAAATGACTTTATCCATTGTAGTTCCTGCATATAACGAAGAAGATGCCATCAGATTTGGGCTTGAGAAATTTATAAGTCTGGGCTATCACCAAAAATATGAGGTGATTTACGTAAATGATGGCTCTACTGATAATACCGGCAAAATTATCGCTGAATATCCCGTTAAACTATACAACCACAATGTGAATAAAGGGTATGGAGCCGCTCTGAAAACCGGAATCCGTCATGCAAAAGGAGAGAAAACCATTATTTTAGACAGCGACGGACAGCACGACCCCAAATATATTGAACAAATGATCGCCATGCTACCTGAGTTTGATATGGTGATTGGAGAGCGCACCGATGATTCGTTTCAGGTTAAAAGACGTCAAAGCGGCAAAAAACTGATTCGTAAAATAGGCGAGTACCTGGTGGAGCAAAAACTTCCCGATTATAATTCAGGATTTAGGGGATTTGATACCAAACTCATCAGGGAAATGCTGCATATAATGCCCAATGGGTTTTCATTTTCCACCACTTCAACCCTGGCATTTCTAAAGGAGGCATACAATATTGGCACTTTCCCCATAGTAGTGAGCGAAAGGGTTGGCAGAAAGAGTAATGTAAAATTTGTTAAAGACGGCTCAAAAACCATCTTTCTCATCACGCGAATTATCATGCTTTTCAACCCCCTGAAAATCTTTATCCCATTGAGCATCATCCTTTTTTTTCTGGGGATTACCTGGGGTATAACAGGGTTTATTCTGGCGGCTCGTTTCCCCAATACGGCGATGCTGTTAAGCATTCTGGGTATGTTTATCTTTTTCATAGGTTTGGTTGCCGACCAGGTGGCCATGTTGAACAGGGCAAAACATTAAAATATGGAGCAAACGCTGGTAAAATATTATCAGAACAAATGGTCCGATTCCGATGTGGAAGCTCATTGGGATTCAGTGGCATCCATATATATATCAGAAAATAATAAAGTAAAAGCGGCTCACGATCAGCGTTTTAAAGAAACTATTCAGCATCTGAAGCTTAAGAACTCCGAAAAAGTTTTGGTGATTAGTAGCCGCGATTGCGAAGCCAATGACTATATAAAACAGGTCAGCACAACCGCCGAAGTTTTGAATGCTGAAATTTCTCAGGGGCTCATGAATGAAGCAAAAAGAGTTCGTCCATACGTTAAACAGCAAAAAATCAGCACCTACAGCAAGCTGGATTTTGCAGATAATTCCTTCGACCGGATTGTAAATCTGGAGACGCTGGAACATGCAGAAAATCCTTATTTGTTTCTTTGGGAGCTGAATAGAATCATGAAGCCCGGTGGTATCATGGTCATGAGTTGTCCGCCTTCAACCAGTGAACTTCCGTATCAGATTTTTACCTTTCTTTTTGGCGGTCATGGCGAAGGGCCCCATCGGTTTCCGTCGAGCAAACGGGTAAAAAAACTTTTGAAGGAGACCCACTGGAAGCTTAATCTTCACAAGGGAACGGTTTTAATACCAGTTGGGCCCTTGAAGCTTCAAAATTTTGGAGAAAAAATTTTAAATACTTTTCAGGAAACCTGGATAGCGGAATTGGGAATAAGACAGTTTTATGTTTGTGAAAAATAGAAAAGAACTCGAAAGCATCATGCAATCTCATCTGTGCAACAGGTGCGGGAGTTGTGTGGGATTGTCGGACGGTGCCATAGCGTTTAAAGACAAAGAAGGCCGCTATCAACCACATTTTGTAAAGGAAATATCCCCCGAAAATTTATCCCGGGTATTAACGGCCTGCACCGGAAAATACTTCAATTTCCCCGAATACAGAACCAAATTTTATCCACAATCGTCTCATTTCCATTTATATTCAGGAGCGTATGAAAGCATTTCCATAGGTCATGCGGTGGATGAGAACATCAGAAGAACCGGAGCCAGCGGTGGTATTATCAGTGCCTTATTAATCTATTTGCTTGAGCAGAAAAAAATAGATGGCGCCGTGGTGCTTCGTATGTCACCCGAAAAGCCCTGGCTTAGCGAGCCCCATATAGCAACCACCAAAGCCGAAATACTTGATGCCGCACAAAGTAAATACACCATCAGTTCGGTGAACGAGATTTTGTCTCAAACCGCTCAATTCGCTGGTCGGCTGGCTTTTGTGGGCATTCCGCCACAGGTTCAGTCCATCAGAAAATTGCAAAGCATCAACGACCCTTCAGTCAAGAATATTGATTATATTTTTGGCCCGTTTTATGGCAATACCCTGCATTTTTCCTCGGTGGTAAGCTTTTTAAAGACATACAAGATAAAAGACTACAGAACCATCACCAAATTGTATTTCCGACATGGCGAATGGCCCGGAAATATGCGTGTTGAAACATCAGACGGGAAAATTGCCGAGCTTAAAAAATTTCATGCCAACTATTTAATCCCCTTTCATATTCTTCGCAACAGCTTGTACTGCACCGATTTAAGCAACGAGTTTACCGACGTATCTGGCGGAGATGCCTGGGCACCGGTTTATGAAGAGCGTGGAAAGGGTTTTTCGATGATTATTGCCCGAAGTAAAAAGGGCCGGGCACTTATAGAAGAAATGCAAGCGGCGGGCTGGCTAAACTTTAATTATATTGAAGAGGAAGAAGCCATTACCATGCATTCTCACGGTTACGATTTGAAAAAACGGGGGGCGTTTATCAGGATTCAGTTTCGCCGATTGATGGGCAAATCTATTCCCGATTATGGCTACGAGCTCAAAGATTTTGGCATGAAACGCTATTTAATGGAAGTAATCATTTCAACCATGTTCATAGTTTTAAGCACTCCATTGGCTCGTTGGACAGTGGAACAGTTCTCGCCAACCTTTATTGGAAACCTATTCGAAAAGAGTCGAAATATCTGGAAAAAATCGACCTATAATATTAAAAGAGAGCAACTTGGATGATTAAATTAGGAAAAATACCCTGGTTCACTTTCCTTCGGTTATCGGGGGTCGTTTTGTTCGTAATCATATTATGGAAAATAGATTTCAATCAGAGCTGGCAAATATTAAAAACCGCTAAAACTGAATTTGTTTTAATCGCGATTCTGTCGCAGGTTGCTTTATTGCTCTTAAAATCACATCGGTGGTTTTTAATTCGAAGAGCCTCGGAAATTAATATTAAGTGGACCATAAATGCAGCGCGATTTTTAGAAAGCTATGCCATAGGGGTTTTTACTCCCGGTCGGCTTGGCGAATTTGTAAAGGCGGGCCACGAGAAAGTTAAAGAAGATAAGTTCCTGTCAATCATCAAGATATTTTATGAGCGGGGTTTCGATGTGGGAGTTTTTGCCTTAATTAGCGGGTTGTTTTTTTTCTATTTCTTTCACGATGTATCTCCACTCATTGGCTTTGGAGTTATAACCGGCGGGTTGTTTTTGCTTATCGTTACCTATCTGCTTATGACTGCAGACTTTTTTAGAAGAGCTTTCTTTTATATTTTTTCGAAAGTATTTAGAAAAATAAGTTTTTCAAAAGACCTTGTTTATGAGCACTCTACAAGCATTAGCATTTTTGCCTTGTCCATCTTAAGCAATTTAAGCTATTTTTCTACCGGATACTTTTTGGCGGTTGCTGTTGGAATCAACGAATCGTTTTTAGATATCAGTGGCATCATCTCAGTAACCGGAATGCTCAATTTACTGCCCATTACCATCATGGGAATGGGAACCCGTGAGGTTAGTTTCCTATATTTTTTACCAGGTTATACCAACGATAACATCATCGCTTTCTCGATGTTGATGTTTTTAATTGCTCAGATTGGGGGAGCTGTTATTGCGTTTTTAATGTCACAATTATTATTTTTCAAAGGAAAAAACAAGATAAATGGATAAATATATTCTGGTAACTGGTGCCAACGGGTATCTTGGAAAATATATCTGTACCTATGCTTTGCAGCATGATTTAAAGGTTATTGCCTTTAGTTTTCCACATTGGGCAAGTGTTAAAATTGACCATCCCAATATCCAATATCTCGATGTGGATATCAGTGAGTCGGTATTAAATAATTCTCAGGTGCAAAACTTATTGAGTTCTGTAGAAATTGCAGGAATAATAAATGCCGCTGCCTTGCTTGGAAGTTCAGATATTGAAAAAAACCGGGCTGTGAATGCCACCGGGGTGAAGCATATGATTGAGTTGGCGGAGCAAAAAGGAGTGAAAAAGTTTGTGCAAATCAGCAGTGTAGTGGTGATGAAAGAAATAAAAGGCCCCTATGGGATTACCAAACTCGAAGGGCAAAACATTCTCACTCAGAGCTCGTTGGACTATACAGTATTTATACCCGCCATGATTTTAGGCCCCGAAAGTTTGGGGATAAACAGAGTGTTAAAGAATGTTTTCCGGATTCCGCTATTCGTTCCCCTGATAGGTAGTGGCAAGGAAACCCAGCATCCGATTTTCGTTAAAGATTTTGCAGAATACATTGTAAAAGCAGTTCTGAGCGAAAAGGCTAACCGTAAGATTTATCAAATAGCCAGCAACAAGGTAATATCGTTTAAAGGATTGATTAAGATGATATTAGAGATTGAGAAAAAGAAAAAAATCTTTGTTTCAATTCCGGTTTGGTTTGCCAAAATGCTTGGGGGTTTCTTTCAGGCAACACAAAAAGTGCCCGTCTTTACCGCCGAGCATGTAAAAGGAATTCTACAGGATTCAAATCTCGATACAGCTTTGCTTCGAAAAGATTTGGAATTTAAACCCACTCCACTCGCTGAAGCTTTGGCCTTTACTCTGAAAGAAATAAACGGTCAGTGGGATTATTTTCTCAAGCCAAGAAACGAAAAGATAGTGAAGTTGTAAAGAAAGAATTTAGTCCTTAAGATAGTTAATCCAAATTACTTGTTAAAGAATTAATCATCTATTTCATTAAAAATTATATGTTTGCATAGTTGATGCCAAATAAAAAATCACAAGATGTGGAAGTATATTGTAAGATTAATTTTACGCTACCGATTCTATAATTTATTAGTTGTGGGGATTATTACGGTGTTCATGATTTACATGGCCACCAAAAACAAGATGTCCTACGAAATGGCTCAAATGCTTCCATCCGATCATCCTGTGATGGAGAACTACAATCATTTTAAGACCACTTTTGGCCAGGATGGCGCAGTGATGTTCATTGGCTCCAGATTTGAAAATATTTACGACCTCGAGAAATTCAATGCCTGGCACGATCTAACCCGGAAATTAGACAAGATAAATGGTGTAGAAGGGGTTTTAAGTATTGCAAACGTTTATACTTTGGTCAAAGATACTGCTGAACGGAAATTTAATTTTGCGTCGGTAGTTACGAAAAAGCCTGAAAATCAGCAGGAAATGGACTCTTTAGCAACGGTTATTCAGGGTCTTAAATTTTACGAGAGCCTTCTCTATAACCCCGAAACTAAGGTTCAGCTTATGATGGTTACCTTAGATAAAAATGTGCTTAATACCAAAGAAAGAGTTCCACTGATTTACGAAATCAAGCAAATAATCGATGAATTTGGTGAGAATAACCATCAGGAGATGCATTATAGCGGGCTTCCCTATATCAGAACCATAACTTCGGATTTGATAAAACGGGAGTTGAACAGGTTTATAATTCTGGCACTTTTGGTTGCGGCCATTATTTTAACTATTTTTTTCCGCAACTTTCATGCGGTATTTTTTCCAGTATTAATAGTGATTATCAGCACTATATGGACTCTTGGAACTGTCGCGCTCATGGGCTACCAAATTACTATTCTCACCGGAATCATTCCCCCGTTGCTTATTGTAATTGGAATAGAGAACAGTATTTTTCTTCTCAATAAGTATTTTGAAGAATACAAATCGCATCAGAACAAAGTAAAGGCTTTAAGTAGAACGGTTACCCGGATTGGGGGAGCCAATTTTCTTACAAACGCCACCACAGCTGCCGGTTTTGCTGCTTTTATTGTTACAGGAAACAAGCTTTTGGTTGAATTTGGCATCATTGCATCGATCAATATTTTAGGAATTTATTTGCTGACACTCATCTTAATTCCCATCTTCTTTAGCTATTCAAGAGCACCAAAAACCGTAAGGCTCGAAAGAATGGACAATGGACTCACCAATAAAATGCTCCTCGCTGCTGTTTTTTGGGTTTCTCATCATCGAAATCGAATCTACTGGCTCACCTTAGTATTGATAATCGGTGGTTTTGTTGGGGTTTCCCGGCTTAAAACAACAGGAAGCATTGTTGACGATGTACCAGAGGATGGAAAAATGTACCGGGACTTATTGTATTTCGAGCAGCACTTTAATGGAGTTATGCCTCTCGAAATAACCATCGATACCAAGGCAAAAAGGGGTGTTTTGAAGCTCGATTTCATTAAAAGATTAGACCGTCTTGCTGAGGAAGCTTTGGGACATTTCCCCGAATTGTCGAAGCCGCTCAGTGTTGCCGATTTGGTGAAGTTTAGCAAGCAGTCGTTCTATAATGGAAATCCAGATAAATTTAGTTTGCCCAGCTCACAAGAGGCGAACTTCATTATGCAGTACCTCCCCAAAATGGATACAGGCAAACGAAGCCTTATCAATTCGTTTGTAGATAAAGAACTGGAAACTACGCGTATAACCGTTCAAATGGCCAATTTGGGAACCAAAGAAATAGAAGAATTAAAAGACAGTTTGATTCCAAAGATCGATAAAATTTTCCCCCCCGACAAATTTGACGTTATCGTTACCGGTTCGAGTGTGGTTTTTCTCGAAGGCA
Organism: Draconibacterium orientale; assembly: GCA_020718205.1. Taxonomy (GTDB): domain Bacteria; phylum Bacteroidota; class Bacteroidia; order Bacteroidales; family UBA12170; genus UBA12170. Next base: position 11,868 of record DYSN01000016.1, on the reverse strand, counting down.
CCAAATATCTGGTTAAAAACCTTTTCCAGAGTTTAATTCTTGCCATTGTGGTGATTGCTCTTTTGATGGCTATGCTTTTCTCCTCCGCAAGAATGGTGGCTATTAGTTTGATTCCCAATTTAATACCCCAATTACTCACGGCAGCCATGATGGGATATTTTGGAATCCCAATAAAGCCATCAACCATTCTTATCTTCAGTATTGCTTTGGGAATTTCGGTGGATAATACTATTCACTTTTTGTCACGATACCGGCTGCACCTGCGGCACAACGATTGGAAAATTTCGCCATCTGTTCTTCTCGCCCTTCGCGAGACAGGTTATAGCATGATTAACTCGTCGCTGGTATTGTTTTTCGGATTCTTTATTTTTACTTTCAGCGAATTTGGGGGAACAAAATCATTGGGATATTTAATCAGCTTTACCTTGTTTGCTGCACTGCTTTCCAACCTATTACTCTTGCCATCATTGTTGTTAACATTAGATAAACGATTGACTACCAAGGAATTTAAAGAGCCTTTTATTGAAGCATTTGAGGAAGAAGAAGCAGAAATAGAAAGCATCGATGGCATTGATGATGACGAAGACGAGCCGAATAATCAAGATAAACTGATTGAAAAACTATAGCGTTTATCCTCAGGTTTATTTTTCAGAACCCAATATTTCTTCTTGGTAGATTGAGTTTTTGTTAGTAAATTAGAATTTATAAAACTTAAAAGATTCAAGCATGAAAGGAATTATATTGGCCGGCGGAAGCGGCACCCGTTTACACCCCTTAACGCTTGCTGTGAGCAAGCAGTTGATGCCTATTTACAACAAACCCATGATTTATTATCCGCTGTCAGTTTTAATGATGGCAGGAATCAGAGAAATTCTAATTATCTCAACTCCAGTCGATTTGCCCAATTTTGAGCGGTTATTTGGAACAGGGGAAAATTTGGGGTTAAAATTTAGTTATAAAGTTCAGGAAGTGCCCAATGGTTTGGCTCAGGCTTTTGTTCTGGGCGAAGAGTTTGTGGGTAACGACAAAGTAGCACTGATTTTGGGGGATAATATTTTCTATGGCGAAGGCCTGGGTCGTCTGCTTTTAGCCAACAACGATCCCGAAGGCGGTGTGGTTTTTGCCTATCACGTAAACGATCCCGAACGTTATGGAGTGGTTGAGTTCGACGAGAATCAAAAAGCCATTTCCATCGAAGAAAAACCAAAGCAGCCCAAGAGCAATTTTGCTGTTCCAGGACTCTATTTCTACGATAACTCTGTGGTTGAAGTAGCCAAAAACATCAAACCAAGTGCGCGTGGTGAATATGAAATTACCGATGTAAACAAGCATTACCTCACCGAAGGCAAGCTTAAAGTAGGGATTTTAGGTCGCGGAACTGCCTGGCTCGATACAGGAACCTTTGCATCGCTCAATGAGGCCTCTCAATTTGTCGAAGTTATCGAAAACCGTCAGGGATTGATGATTGGTGGAATTGAAGAAGTAGCCTATCGCATGAAATTCATTGATAAAGAACAACTTAGAAAAATTGCAGAACCCTTGCTAAAAAGCGGTTATGGCCAATATTTAATGAATTTGATAAAATAAAAAATCAGATATTTGACCCTGATATTTAAATTCATTAATCTGATTAAAGTTATATCGCTTGAGAGTAAAAAAGCCTTCAGCATTTAAGATATTTTGGTATGGGCTTTTGGGAAAAAACCCCTATGCCCCAACTCCGGTCTCAAAGCCATCGAAGCCCTTGAGCTTATCTGATATTGTGAAAAATTACGAATCCTACCGAAAGGATGTGAGAAAGTATAAAGCGCAAAAACGGATTCAGAAAATGCAGGAAAAAGCCCGAAGGGAAAAGGAGAGGAGAAGTGATGTAACCAACCCGTTTTACCAGCTTTTATTCAGCAACGAAATTAGTAAACGCGTCGCAGTGGATAAGGATGGAGTGGTAGTTTATCAGCCTTCCATCGGTAATTCGGTTATTCACATCTTTAATTCTCTGGTATCGTTTTTAACCGCCTACATTCTGGTTTGGTTTCTCTATCAGCTGGTTGTACTTATCACCGCTTCTTTCTACGAAATCGATAGTATCTTATTTTATTATAAGCTTGATTTCAACGACCATTCAAAGCTTTGGGACATACTCAATATTATTATTATAACCATTTCGGGGCCCATAAATTCGCTCATAATGGGATTTGTGTTTTATAATTACCTATTTATCAAGGCAAAATCCTATCCCCGGCTTCAGCTGTTTTATTTGTGGAGCGGGTTGCTTTTCTTTGGCCATTTCTTTGCTGCTTTTATCGCCGGAGTCATAACCAACAAGGGTTTTGGTTTTGTTCCATTATGGCTCTATTGGAGCGATTTCACCAAATTCTTCTTTGCTTTGATATCGCTCGTAGTACTGGGATTGATAGGCTATTACAGCGCCAGCAGGTTTCTGAGCACCACCAATAACTCTTTCAGAATTCAGCGAAGCAACAGGGCATTATTCTATTTCACCCAGGCACTTCTTCCGTTTTTGTTGGGTTTTCTTATCATAAGTCTACTCAAAATACCCAACAATTTTGCCTACGATAGTCTGATTCTCACTTTTTCGGTGATTATGGTGGTGGCCGTTTTTTTTAATATCAATGCCCCCGCACTTCCGCAGCTTCAAAACCGCAAATATGGCAATACGCTGAATTGGGTTTTGGTGTTGTTAACAGGGTTAATTCTTTATAGCTACAGGTTTTATCTGGAGGAAGGCTTACATTTCGTTATCAGGTTATCGGTGCATATAACCCGCGCTGGTGGCGAAATGTAGACCCATCAGCTAAGGAGATAATCGTCGTATTTTCCCGATTTTACTTCATCGTCGAGCTGCTTAAACCAGGCGTCGCCATATTTGCGAATAAGTGGAACTTTTAAAAATTCGTAGATGGTTTTATTCTCCATTTTTCCTTTGAGCAAAGCCACATCGCAAATATTCCATTGATGATAGTTAACGGCTTCAAAATCGGAGTATTTGGTGATTCGAATGGGATATAAATGACATGAAACCGGTTTTAAGAACTTGATTTTGCCCTCACGATATGCCTTTTCGATGGCACATAAAGCCAGATTGTTTTCGAAATAAACAAAAGCACATTCATGATCCTTAACCAGAGGAGTTACAAAATCACCATCTGAGTCGTAGTCGAAAACGCCGTTTTTATTCACCACCGCTTTGCCAGCCGATGTCATAAAAGGAAGGATTTCATCCAGGCTGTCTTCTATGATACCTATTTCATCTTCTTCAAGCGGAGCACCGCTATCGCCTTGAACACAGCACTCGCCATGACACCCGGGCAAATCGCAAATGAAATGCCGCGTAACTACATCTTTTGAAACTATGGTTTTACCTATTGAAATCATCGCGCAAAATTAATTTTTTAATTTGGATTTATTTGAACCACAAAAAAGGCATTTGAATTTTAATGTAGAATCCTTTTTTGGCAGTATCGTTTAATTTACAATTATTTATCATTTAGACGTAGGCTTAAAATTCACGAAATCAATATTTTAATATCTTATGTGGACATAATAATTTATCAAAGACTTATTGTTTTTTTTTATAGTTTTGACCGATTTTTTAGTACATTAGAAACATCAAAAAAAACGTAAAAAGTTCTTTCCCAAAAATCCTTTTCACCTGAGATCAGGCCTAAGCAATCATTCAAAAGTGGAGAGGTAATAATGTATTTAATGTTTTTTTTTCAAGGAGTGAAAGCTTCTTTTTTTTAATTTTTAGTAAATGAAAAATACTTATTTTGATCTCATCGAGCACACATTTTACTTTCCACAAGAAGGTTTTGATTTAAAAGATGGATATCTTACTTTTCACGGGTTGTCGTTAAAATACCTGATTGAAAAATATGGTACCCCTTTTAAGCTTATTTACCTTCCGAAGATTGGCGAGCAAATTAAGAGGTCTCGAAATCTGTTTAACCGAGCCATTAAGAAAAATGGTTTTAAAGGTCAATATCATTTTTGCTATTGTACCAAGTGTTGTCACTTTCAACATGTGGTTAGCGCAGCCCTAAAAGAAAATGTGAATCTCGAAACCAGCTCTGCATTCGATTTGGACTTGATTACTAACTTATTTCACTCTGGCGAAGTGGATAAAGATATCTACATACTTCACAATGGATATAAGACCGACGATTACCTTCAAAAAATCCTGAGTCTTCAGAAAGATGGGTATAAAAACTCCATCATCATTCTCGACAGTATCAACGAGCTGAAAAGACTTTTGAAGCAATCCAATAGTGAAAAGATAAAAATCGGATTGCGAATGGCCATCGATGAAGAAGCTCAATCGGCCTATTATACCAGTCGACTGGGCATCAGACCAGGCGATATGCTTGAGTTCTATAGAAATAATATTAAGGACAATTCTAATTTGGAATTAAAAATGTTCCACTTTTTTGTGGATTCGGGCATAAAAGATAACCTATATTATTGGGGAGAGTTTCACAAAGCACTCAATCACTATGTGGAGCTGAGAAAGGAATGTTCAACCTTAGATAGTTTCAATATTGGCGGTGGATTTCCCATCAGAAACCACCTGGGATTTGAATACGATTACGAGTATATCATTAACGAAATTGTAACCAATATTAAGGAAACCTGCCGAAACAACAATATTCCTGACCCTCATATTTTTACCGAGTTTGGCAAGTATACAGTAGGCGAAAGCAGTGCCAATATTTTCGAAGTATTGGAAAAGAAACACCAAAACGAGCATGAAGTCTGGTATATTATCGACAACAGTCTGATGAATACCATCCCCGATGCCTGGTCATTGAATGAGAAATTCATTCTCCTGCCCATCAATAAATGGAACAACGAGTATACCAAGGTGAATATTGGCGGGATAAGCTGCGACCATTCAGACTACTACAACTCCGAAGACTTTAACCAGGAAGTGATGCTTCCTAAATTTAAATCTGACGACGAGGAACCCCTGTATCTGGGATTTTTCCACACAGGAGCTTATCAGGATTCCATCAGCGGATACGGTGGTATAAAACACTGTCTCATCCCATCGCCCAAACACGTAATTATTGACCGCGACGAAAAAGGGCACTATATAGATTATGTATATCGTCAGGAACAAGGTGTGGCCGAAATGCTCAATATTTTAGGATATGAACCACAGGAATAGCAGACCATTTGGCGGTATTGAAGCCGAATTTGCCCAGTTTGAAACCAGTCGGGTTTTACTTCAATCCATACCCTACGATGGAACCAGCACATGGGGAAAAGGCGCCGATAAGGGTTTCGATGCTTTTATCGAAGCCACCGAAAACATGGAGCTCTATGACATTGAAACAAACAGCGAAGTTTTTACTCAAGGAATTCATATCGTAGACCCGGTAACCGAGAAATCCAGTGCCGAAGCCATGTTTGAGGCTGTTTATGCCAGCACTCAGAAATTGTTGAAAACCGATAAATTTCTCACTTTCTTTGGGGGCGAGCACAGTGTGAGCATTGGAGTTATCAAAGCTTTTTACGAGAAATACCCCGATATCAGCATTTTGCACATCGATGCCCATTCCGATTTACGTCCCGAATATCATGGAACCCCCTACAATCATGCCTGTGCACTTTACGATGCTTCGAAGCATACCAACCTGGTTCAGGTGGGAATCAGAAGCATGGATACTGTTGAGATTCCACATTTGAACCGCGAAAAATGCTTTTTTGCCGAAGATATCTATGGCAAAACCGACTGGATGCAGAAAGCCATCGATATATTGGGGGAGAAGGTTTATATTTCCTTCGATTTGGATGCTTTGGATCCCAGCATTATGCCAGCCACAGGTACGCCGGAACCCGGTGGGTTGCTATGGAATCCAACCATTCAGTTTTTGAAAATGGTTTTTCAGCAACGCAATGTACTTGGGTTCGATTTGGTGGAGTTGGCTCCAGAGCCCGCACACAAGGCTTCCAATTTTTTGGTTGCCAAACTATATTACAAGATGTTAAGTTATAAATTTAAGTATAATGAAAAATAAAGGACCTGTATCTCAGTTTATTATGAAGCATTACAAGCACTTCAATGCTGCTGCTTTGGTAGATGCTGCCCAGGGATACGAGAAACATTTGGAAGAAGGTCATAAAATGATGATGACCATTGCCGGTGCCATGAGCACTGCTGAGTTGGGAAAATCTTTGGCGGAAATGATTCGTCAGGATAAAGTTCATATCATCAGCTGTACTGGTGCTAACCTGGAAGAGGATGTGTTTAATCTGGTGGCTCACGATTTTTATAAAAGAGTTCCCCATTATCGCGATCTGGCCCCGTCGGACGAGAAAGACTTGTTAGACCATCATTTCAACCGCGTTACCGATACCTGTATTCCTGAGGAAGAGGCCATGAGACGCATTGAAAAGCACCTGGTGGCTGCCTGGCAAAGTGCCCATGACAATGGTGAGCGCTTTTTCCCCCATCAGTTTTTTTACAAACTGCTGCTAAGCGGCGAATTGGAGCAATATTATCAAATTCCCCCCGAGAATAGCTGGCTTTTGGCAGCTGCCCAGAAAAATCTGCCCATCATAGTTCCGGGTTGGGAAGACAGCACCTGTGGTAATTTCTTCGCGGCTCATTGCATCGAAGGCATGTTTCCGCCATCTATAACCAAACCAGGCATTGAATATATGATGTTTTTGGCTCAGTGGTACCAGGATAATGCAGGCGAAGGCGTTGGTTTCTTCCAAATTGGTGGTGGAATAGCAGGCGATTTCCCCATTTGCGTGGTTCCTATGTTGCACCAGGATTTACAATTGGATCATGTTCCCGTGTGGTCTTATTTCTGTCAAATCAGCGATTCTACCACCAGCTACGGTTCTTACTCCGGCGCGGTTCCCAACGAAAAAATTACCTGGGGAAAACTCGCCGTTGACAGTCCGAAATATATCATTGAATCAGATGCAACCATTGTTGCTCCGCTTATATTTGCCTATCTGTTAGGCTGGTAGGCACAACCACAAACTTAAAAAGGCAATATTCCAATGGAGTATTGCCTTTTAATATGTTATAAAACTACCTATCTTTTTGGGGTTGCTCCAGACCTGCCTGTGCGAGTAGCTGCAGCGTATTCTTTGGCATTGAAATCCAAAGAGCGCATAATAACTTCAGCCTTCTTGTGGTACATATCCATTTCGGCACGAATGGGGTCAACACCTTTAGTTGAGTTATCCTTGCTTTGATTGTACTGAGTTTTCGACCAGCTAATGAACTTCATAATGTAGCTAAAAGCTTCAATTTGATCTCTTTTAGGAAAATCCTTCAGCTCCGAAATCAGTATTTCAGAGAATGCATCTTCTCCTTTGCTAGCCCAAACGTCTAAAACTTCCTTCTTTTCACTTGCATTGATTTTTAAGTATTTATCGAATACTTCGTTAACAAACTTGGTTTCCTTTGAGGTTACTTGTCCATCAACACCGGCTATGGCAACCATACCGCCGTATATGAGTTGTTTAAATGAAAATAATGCCATAACAATAATTTTTTTTGTATTGCACAAATATAGTAATTCATTGTTATTATTCAATATGGTAGAGATTTTTTTAATAAAAAATCTGTTCAACGAATAATGTGTTGAAGAATTTACCTTTAACCCGTTTGATTTTAATTTTTTTTAGCAATCTTTTAGCGGGATTTCTTTTATTGTTTTAATAAGTTTGTCAAGAATTTGAATCGCATGATGTATAAAAAATCCTTAGGTTTTGTCTTACTTATTTTTTTCGGGTTTTTATTGAAGCCAATAATTTCTGAAGGTTATGGGCAAGAGTTAAATTATGCCTTTCAAAAAGGCGAAAAACTGCACTACAGAGTCTTTTACGATGGGCCGCTCTTTGTGCGGGTTCATGCCGGAAAAGCTATTCTTGAGCTCTCAAATAATTCAGATATACTGCAGGATCGCAAAACTTTTCATGCCATAAGTACCGGATTCTCAAATTCTACCTTCGACATGTTTTTTAAAGTAAGGGATAGGTTTGAGTCGTGGTTTGATGAGGAAACATTAAAACCCTACCGCTTTATTCGTCGCACAAACGAAGGGGGCTATGTGGTGAACGATGACGTGGATTTTGACTATAAAGCCGGAATTGCAAAAAGCCGTAAAAAGAAGGTTAAGATTAAAGACAATACACAGGATTTGGTTTCGGCCTATTATTTTGCCCGCAACCTGGATATTTCGCATCTGAAAATTGATGATGTTTTTCCGTTGGATTTCTATCTCGACGATTCTGTTTATACTTCGGCCATCGTTTATAAAGGCATTGAAATAGTAGAAACCCGCATAGGAAAATTTCGTTGCATGAAATTTCTACCCATGGTTATCACGGGCGAAGTGTTCGGCAATCCCTACCCCATGAGTTTGTATATCTCTGATGACAAAAACAGAATTCCGGTGCTTATAAAATCCGAAATTGTTGTTGGTTCAGTAAAAGCAGAGATTACAGAATATGAAAAACTGAAATATCCTTTGGATTCAAAAATAGAATGAACTGGGGATATTTGGTCCTGTTAAAAAAAATATAAGCGTTTCTGGCTTATTCCTATTGGTTAATTTTGCTTCATGAAAGAATTTTGGAATCAGCGTTACGAGTCGGCAGAATATGCCTACGGAATTTATCCCAATGAGTATTTTAAAAATATCATAGAAACCAATAACCTTCAGGGCAGGGCATTATTTCCCGCGGAGGGCGAAATGCGGTTTTTGCTGCCACAGTTGGCTTCAATGTCACTGCCATCGATTTTTCGGAGCAAGGAATACAGAAAGCCTTGCGCCTGGCTCATGTGAATCAGGTGAATATCAACTACATCGTTGGCGACCTTGCAGAAGTGTCGGTTGAGCCCGAAAGCTTCGATTTGGTAGTCCTTATTTTTGCCCATTTCAACCCTTCTGTTCGGAAACAAATTCATCAAAAATTTTAAAATGCCTTAAAAGTTGGTGGCTGTCTCATTCTGGAATCGTTTAGTAAAAACCATTTGGAAGTGAGTAAGAATAATTTGCGAAGCAGCGGCCCGCAAAATATTGATTTGCTGTACAACTCAGGAAATTATCTCCACAGATTTTGACCAAATAAATCCCATAGAGCTCAGCGAAACCATTACCGACTTATCCGAAGGGCCTTTTCATGTGGGGACAAGCTCCGTTATCAGGTTCTTTGGCCAAAAAATAGCTCCATGAAGCATCAGCCCAAAGCCGAAGGAAACGACATTCCTGCCTACGAATTATTTCATAAGGGCCGGGAAGAGAATTTTGCCATTCGTACCACCAAAGATGTGATGCAAATGTATGGGGATCATTATGATATACCCCACAGTCACAATTACTATACGGTGCTGTGGTCGCACAATGAATCGGGACGGCATATCATAGATTACAAGGAATACACCATGAAAACCAACGATGTTTTCTTTGTGAGCCCCGGGCAGGTTCATCAGGTTTGGCACACTGCCGGAGCACAGGAAACCGTAATACTTTTTACCTGCAATTTTCTAACAGCCAATGGGCTTAGCTCGGGTTTTATCTCGAACATGAAATTGTTTTCCGATTTATACAATACCCCTCCCATTAGCCTTCCATCTCGTTCGGTGTCCGAAATGACCTGGTGGATTGAAAAGATGAAAGAAGAATTTGAATCGGTGGATGATTTCAGATTCGGGAAAATTGGGGCTTATCTCAAGTTATTTCTTATTGAATGTAATAAATATGCTCAAAGTCAGTCTTTTACCGGAAACACCCAAATATTGCAGGTTGGGGGAATTCTGGTTCAAAAGTTTAAGCAGCTTCTTGAGCTAAAATTCAAGGAATGGCATAAGGTGTCTGATTATGCTGCTGAGCTTAATGTCTCGTCCGACTATTTAAACACCGCCATAAAAACCACCGAGGGTCGTAATGCCAAGGAACTCATTCAGCAACGAATCATTCTCGAAGCCAAGCGGATGGGAATTCATACCGATATGTCGACCAAAGAAATAGCCTATTCGGTGGGTTTCTCTGATCCTTCGCATTTTAGTCGGTTTTTTAAAAACACCGAAGGTGATTCCTTTGGCAGTTTCCGCACGACCCTTAACAAAGAATTAACTTCCAACACAGGTTATTGACCATTGAATCACGGATTTTGACATTGCCTGTCACCCCTGTTACCACCTACTTTTGCCAAAAAAAATAATAATGAAAAAGTGGGTTCATCAGGCATCGGCAAGAGGGCGTTCAGTTTACGACTGGTTAGACTCGTGGCATCAATTCAGCTTTGCCAATTACTACAACCCCGACAAGATTCATTTTGGGGCACTTCGGGTTTTGAATGATGACTTAATTCATGGCGGAGGTGGATTTGGAAAACATCCGCACGACAATATGGAAATCATTACCATTCCCATTTATGGAGCGCTGAAACATGCTGATAGTATGGGACATACGCAAACCATAAGCGAAAACGAAGTACAGGTAATGAGCGCGGGTTCGGGAATATTCCACTCGGAATTCAATGCCGGCGAAACCGATACGGCCAATTTTTTACAGATTTGGATTTTCCCCAACAAGAAAAATGTGAAACCAGTTTATAATCAAAAGTATTTTAAGGCAGCAGAAGCGGTGAACCATTGGCAGTTTTTGGTGAGCGATGTGGAAAATCCGCTGGAAGATTCGCTGACCATTCATCAGAATGCCAGCATTGCCAGAGCCTTTATGCATGAAGGAACAGAGTTGAGTTATAAAATTCAGCCAAAGAGTTTTGGGGTTTTCCTGTTTCTGATTTCAGACGAAATAGAAGTGGAAGGCGTTAAACTCAATCCCCGCGATGCCATTGGACTGTGTGATGGACAAGAATTCAATATAAAAGCTTTGACAAACAGCTATATCCTGAACATTGAAATTCCCGAAATATCGAATTAATTAAAAATAACATAAATAAATAACCTTTAAATTTTACAACAATGAAAACTATTCAAACAATTTTTACCATGGCTCTTCTGATGATAAGTTTGAGCCTTTTTGCCCAAAAAATGAATGTAGATACCCAAAAATCAAGTTTACAGTGGTTTGGTGAGAAAGTAACCGGAAAGCACGATGGAACTATCCAACTCAAAGAAGGCCATATCACCATGAAAGATGGACAAATAACTCAGGGAGAGTTTGTTATTGATATGACAACCATAGCCAATCGCGATGTTGAAGATGCAGAATATAAAGCCAAGCTGGAAGGCCACCTGAAGTCTGACGATTTTTTTGGAGTTGGAACCTATCCGGTATCTAAATTGGAGATAAAAGAAGCCACCAAATTTCAGCAGAACAAGGCAACCGTAAAGGCTCATTTAACCATTAAAAAAACAACTTTGCCTGTAGAATTTGAAGTGGAGCAGAAAGATGGCATGATGTACGCAACCATAGTGGTTGACCGCTCCAAATATGATGTTCGCTATGGTTCAGGTTCTTTTTTCGAAGGATTGGGCGACAAAATGATTTACGACGAGTTTACCATGAAAGTTGTTATCGCTTTGAAGAAATAAGCCAAAGCTTAAGCAAACAAACGATAGTTATAAAACACCAGTTTGGTAAATATTACCAGGCTGGTGTTTTTATTTGCAAGTAATTGATAATTTTACGGGACAACTAAACCGTGGAAAGAGCCAAATCGCAGGACAATATTTCCTGATTGCAGACTGCTATATAAAACCATTATCTATACCATTGCTATCAATTTGTTTCTAATTCACCACAATCTTTCCCCGATAAACCACGCCGGCAATTTCGGTTTGGTAGAAATAGATACCCGTGGCCGAGGTGCTGCAATTCCAAACGAGTTGGGTTTGGCCTTTGATGAGGG
>DYSN01000189.1 GCA_020718205.1 Draconibacterium orientale | reverse complement strand
CTTGCAAGAATCATGTGTGATAGGCAAAATTACTGTGGGAGAGAAGATTAGGGTGATTTAGAAGTTAAATTATTAATTTAATGTTCGAATTTTGTTTACAGATTTTGAATCTTTTGATTTGAAAATGGATTGTTATTGTATAAAGACCTATAGCGGCTTAGCGTTTAAATCTGATAAGCCGACTCATGCTTATAATAGAAATCAATTCCAAGAAGCTTACCGGGAAACAAATAGAGAATATGGTGTCACAACTTGTGATACCATCAAAAAGCTATTTTGGAGGAGCAAATGCGCATGAATTTAGCGATGCCCATAACCGATTTCTTATCATCGACCAAAAGGAACTCTACCATTTTGGTGCTTCGCTCAAAGATTTGGGAAAAAAGTGGTTTGCGTTTTCTAAGTTGGAAGGCATAACGGGTAGTATTTTAGAAATCATACACTATAGCCAAATGGCTGGACCTCGTTTTTTTAAAGGGGCATAACTTCCATAGATAAGACGCTGATGCATGATTTCCCGCAAAACTTCTATCACATCGCTCCACTGCTTTTCAGGATCGGGCCATAGAATAACCTCAGGCTTTACCATTACATTGCTGTTATGATTTTCTGCCTGTTTTAACTTTATCGTAGATAGATACACTCATGAGTGGGCTCTTTCCAGAATTTTTTCAGTGAGTAATTTAATATCGGTGTAGGCTCGTAAAACTGCCTGGTAATGTGCTCCAATGGCTCCATCGGATGGTTTTAATAAGAAAATTGGCTTTCTAACTTCCATGGCCATAGGTATTAAGCTGTGATAATGCTTTAACAAAGCAAGACAATTATGGTCATTTTCAACTTTTAAAATTTCGTTGGTTGGAATACCCAAAACATATTCGTTAAATACATTGGGTATGCGGTTGGCCCAACGGAGATACGATTGCACAGGCCTGCTTTCTTTTATACCATGTTGCATAACCACATAACCCAGAGGCAATATTTGTCCATGGGGCAGTTGAAGCTCCGGTGCTTTGTTTCTCAAAACCCTATCGCGCCATTCGTCTTTCCAAATATTCAATCTACGGCCTAAATTTCTAAGCCCCTGCAGCGAAAACAGGTCTGCTGCCATTGGCACAATTACAAAATCGGCTGCAATTAAGGTAGCCCGATTTAAAGCACCAAAGTTTGGCCCCACATCAATAACGCAGTAATCGGCATTAAAGGCTGCCGCTTCTTTATCTATTATTCTTGAAAATGACGAAACAATGCGAAAAGCTGCTTCATCGCCATCAATACATTTGCTCCAGTTGGAACTTAGCTTATCTTCAAAGAGCGACAAATCGAGGTCACCCGCCAATAGTCCAATATTGGTTGTAATGTTTTGAACCTTTACCGATGAAATATCGCCAATGCCTCTGTCGAGGGGCTTAATGCCCGATATAAGTGTTTCTCTGTCGGTATCTTGACTGTAAATACGTTCCAATTCTGAATCGGATAAAAACATGGAGCTCAGATTGGCTTGTGGATCAAGATCCACGGCGAGGCATTTATAACCCAGCTCCGAAAGCATGTAAGTAAAATGATAAACCAAAGTTGTTTTCCCATCTCCGCCTTTATTATTGAAAAAAACAATTGTCTTCATGCTAGGTCTTTTTATATATTTTTACTAAAAAGGAGGTGGGTTGGTCTTTTATAAATTCAGGGGCAGAGCTGCCATTTTTATATAAAGCAGCCATGGCAGCTTTTACACCAACATTAAAACCATTTACAAATCCCAAATTCTTCACTGCTTCGGAAATAGCCGGGTTTCTGTAATCATTTTCGTTGGGAAAATTATCGGGTCGTGCCTTGCCATACAATCCACCTGCATTCGAAATTTCTATTCTGTCGGAGAATTCATAGAACTTTATGGGAGCATTGGATTGGTAATCCCTGTGAATAACAGCATTGTAGAGAAATTCTTTTATTGCCCGCAATGGATAGCTCGAAACATACTCGCCACCAAGCTCAGGCAATACTACCTTCACCATATTCGCCTTAATAAACTCTTCCATCTGCCCCAGTTGGGTTGTTAAATCACCTTCGAAACGGTGTTCAAATTCAAAATCGCTGGCTTCATCATCACCCTTGAAACGCACATATTGGACACTTGCTCCCGGTATAAAAAACCTTGGATTGGCACCAAACATTAAAATCCCCGCATAGGTGGGGCAATCTTCTTTTAAGTCATAGAATTTCAACGAAGCCAATTGAGCTTTGAGTTCTCTTCCGTTTTCGGCTAAGGTTTCCATATCAATGGCCGAAGGTAAGTATCTCAGCTTGAACAGCTCAATACTTATATCATCTAACGAACTTCCTTTGCAGGGCAACACATCGAACGAACGGGCAAAGGCCGATCGTTTTTCGGTTAGAATTCTTTCTTGGGCTTCGTTGGCTGTACCTTTTCTTATACCTGCTCTCACACACACTTTCCCTTTGAAGCGAACGGGTGGCAGAAAATGTGGTTGTACTTCAACAACAGCCAATTCCCCATCGGGATATTCAAACTTTTCTACTATTAAACTGGGTGGGGGAACTATTCTGCCATCGGTTCTGAAATCGAGTAGTGTTTGCAGATTTTGCTCCGTAATGCTCATTCCGGCTTTTGTTCCATCGTCGTGAGTGCCAACTATAAGATAACCGGGCTGATTGCGATTGGCTAAATCATTGGCAAAAGCACAAATAGCCTCCCCAAATTTATTGGCATCGTTTACAGAAATTGTTTTCTCAATTCTATCTTGTTCCAATTGAGGCAACAGATTTTCCAATTCATCTTTAGTAATCATAATTCTTGTTTTTTGGCATTTTCTCTCGCTGCCTGTTTTGCTGAATTCAAGCCACAAATGCAACTTTTGATTTAGCCAAAATTAGAACGAAAAATTCAATTGGAGCTAAAAAGTTTATTTTTTTCCCTGGTTTGTTCAAATAAGCTAGTCTTTTGGCACAATTTGGAGCGGATTATCCAGAAACATTAGAATCATGAGATGTAGTAGGCCAAAGGGTTATAATTACCTTAGGAATAAATTCTTACATTCTGCTGTTTCATTCAAAACATCAATAACTCTATCAAAGCCAGGAATTTATCCCCAAATGGAGCACATCGAACGCGGCTCGTTAAAATGGCAAGTAACTATAAGTCATTGTATTATTATTTAACACCAATCTTTTTTTACTTTTAGAGCCAATAAGGTGAGATTTTTTCTAATTTTAGCATTTGAAGGGCTTTGAAAACCTGAACTAATAATCCAGAGTAATATTATACAACAAATTTGATGACAACCTGTTTGAGACTGCAAAGCAATTTTATTGTCGCATTTGTCCTAAACACTTAGTTTTGCGCAATTAGAAATATGATTAAAAATATTATGACAGATAATTTAGAATTAGAAAAAACCCTTTGGCAAGCAGCCGACAAGCTTCGCAACAATATGGATGCGGCCGAATACAAACACGTAGTCTTGGGTTTGATATTCTTAAAATACATTTCCGATGCTTTTGATGAACTATTCAAAAAATTGGAAAGTGAGAAAAACGAAACTGGTGCCGACCCCGAAGATAAAGACGAATATACTGCCGAGAGAGTTTTCTATGTACCACCACAAGCACGTTGGAAATGGTTGCAAGGCA